>PLSJ01000069.1:0-14199 GCA_003165115.1 Syntrophaceae bacterium
TATTAATGAGACAGTACACTAGCTCCCGTTGCCGAAGACGGATTTGACTGTTGGGTGACCGGGCCACCGACAGTGTTTCTTGCTGGCACCAAACATTCGTGTCCAGAAGCCCGTGGCTCCTCCTTCACTCTTCCTAGAGCAGGAGACGTCAAACGACTTCCCGCACTTCGGACATGATACGGTTCCATCTCTGCCCGCAGGGACCCTTAGTTTTTGGGCACACTGGGGGCATGCGATAATTGTGCGAGAATCAGCCTGCGTCTTGTGCAAGGAAGCGGTTGCTTTGCTTTCATTGGTTTGTTTCCTCGGCCCAGTCCCAGCCGGCCCAGGAATGTCGTCTAAGTATGTGTCAAAAGCAGCGCACTTCGGACAAGGCGTCGCCCTTCTTTCATATAGGGGTAGGTTTTTATCGGACCAGCGTTTGTGACCACATTTACTACAGCGTTCTTTTTCCATGGTTACTCCCCCCGCCGTTGTCCAGTATATTTGAATAGAATTATTGTAAATGAACGTATGGAATGAAGTCAAGTTCGTAGGTGCAGTCGAGGTAGGATTCTTAGAGATTATTGAACTGGTCTACAGCAAGTCCCGCCTGTTTGATCAGTTTCATGAGGAGGCCGGGGCCGAGTTCGTCATGCAGGGGAATGGATAACGTCCACTGATACCCCTCTTTGGTCAGCATTACATGAGAGCCCTTCTGGCGGACCACTTTCCAGCCCGCGCGCTGAAATTTGCGGACTGCCTCTGCCCCGGACCAAAGTTTTAAAGTTCCGCCCATTACACGGCGATTTCAACGAGCTTGGAAGAATCGGCGGGATGCCTGGCTTCCATCACTTCAAGCCATCCTTCGATAGCCTCCCGGATGTTTCCGACCGCTTCATCGTAGGTTTTGCCCTGGGAGAGACAGCCGGGAAGGGCCGGTACTTCGGCGACGTAATAACCCGCCTCATCCTTTTCTATTATCACGTGCAGCTTCATTTGTTCTCCTTACTCTTCACTTCCACAGTATAGAACTGTAATCCCTCCTTGTCAAAAAGGAACAACCAATTCCGGGGATATCGTGACGGGGCCATGATTCGTAAAACAAATGCTTGACAAAGGTATCATGCTACTATATAGTTAATGTATATGCTATAGGGATAGCTTGAAGGCTGCTGGAGAAATCGTATGGTGACGAAGAAAATCAAGACCTTCACGGTAGACGAAGAAACGTATAATTCCCTCGTGTCCATGTTCAAGGAATACGAAGCCGAGGTGAGCATATCGTATTACCTGGACGGGTGTCTTAAAGACCTTTTGAAATATTTGAGGACACTCGACGATCTGAGAAAGCGGGAACCGGAGAAATACTCGGTGCCAATGTCGTACATCATAGACATGGTAGCGAGAGAACCTAAGATGAGCATACTGGAATTCGCGGACGAGCCCGATGACCGGTACGTGCCGGGAAGAGATGAGATGGATGAAATTCAGGTTCGGTATGAAGCCGAGAGAAAAAAGATACCTTTGAGGTTCTGGCGGTTCCTCAGAACGGGTGCTTTTAAGATGTCCAGGGACAAGAAGCATATAGTGAACAAGAAAACGGGGCACGCATACAAGCCGGATGAAGGCGGTTTGGTAACCGATGCGCCGGAGCATGACGAACCGGATGCGACAAAGGAATGAAAAGCGAGCTTGAAACTCGGGATATCGATTCGATCAGCGATGCGGTGGCAAAGAAGGTCATCGATGGGTTGAAACTAATGCTGCAGGAACAGGAGACGGGGCTTGACGACCTCTTGACCCTGGAGGAACTGGCAGACCTGCTTAAGGTCAAACCACGGCAAATATATGCCTGGGTCAATGAAAGTAAATACACCGACAACGGGATACCATACGAGAAGGCTGGCAAGAAGTTCTTGAGGTTTTCTCAGCGTAAGATTCTAAAATGGATACGAGGAAAGAGTACAGCAAATCTTGATAAAGAGGAGGTGATAAAGAATGCGGGGCGGAATATCACAGAAAGGAAACAATTATTACGTGTACCTGTGGATCGGCGGAAAGAAAAAATGGTTTTCGGGCGCCGGAACCTCCAAGCGGAAAGCGGAAATGATTCTCCATGAAAAAGCTGTGGAGGTCCAGAACGGCACCTATCAGGAAATCAGGAAAATATGGTTCAGAGAGTTCGGCGTCATGTGGCTGGAATCGTATGCAAAGACAAGAACAAAGCCATCCACGTTCAGCAGCTATGAGGACATCGTAAGAAAGAAGCTGATCCCGACTTTTGGGGATCGATACCTCACGACGATCACCACGGTAATGCTGCAACGGTATGTGTCGGGGCGGCTTGAAGAGGTAAAGCCGAAGACGGTTGTGAATGAGATCGTCGCGATAAAAGAGATGTTCAAACACGCCGGGAGATGGGGCTACCTGAAAGTCAATCCGGCAGAACATCTGGAGCGGCCGAGAATCGAGAAAGAGGAAATGGAAATCCTCAACCCTGACGAGATCGGCCTCTTTCTGGAAGCAACGTCAAGCGGACACAGAACGCTTTTTCTCCTGGCGATCCTCACGGGGATGAGAAGAGGGGAAATCCTGGGCTTGAAGAAAGGGGACATCGACTGGCACAATATGCAGATCGCCGTTAAGCGTACGTTTTCGAAGGGCGGGTTCGGATCGCCCAAAACCAAGGCGGGATACAGAAAGATCGATATGAGTCCTCACCTGGTTCATGAGCTGAAGAAACAGATTCTAAGGAGTGCCGCGAGCGAGTTGGATTTGGTGTTCTGCACTTCAGACGGAAAGCCCCTTGACGCGGACAACCTGATAAAGCGGCAGTTTCTTCCGGCGCTGAGCTTCGGACCGGGAGAAACGCGAAGTAACAGCATTCGCAAATATCCCGTATGAAACCTACCGCTTAGCCTTCCAGTAACCCACCCGTTTCTATCATATCTTAAAGCATTTTGAACTGCTTTGGTAGAGATATGGTAGAAGCAAGATTACCTCAAAAGAAAAAACCCACGAGGTGGCGCTCGTGGGCGGGTGTTGAACCAGGAACCGGGTTTTGGTTGGTGGCTCGATGTCTATTATAGCACATCGGGCCTTACCCGCAATACGCAAACTCGTTAAAAGCCAAAAACAAGGGATAAAGCCTGCGCCGGGGAGCTTCCCGCCTCCCTCAGAGCAGGTTTCGGCGCAAACCCTGGTCCCTCCGGCCGCGCGGACAGGGGAGCACGGCGGGGGGTCGGGGTTTGCGCCGGTGACGGGTCTCCCGCTACAGCACTCCCCGGCCAGGGCGACGGAACGAAGTGGAGTCGGGTCTTTCAGGAGTGTCGATTATCGTGGGTCAAGTCTCCATGACAACAAAACCTCTCATATCTCCGCAAGTCCGGCCGCAAGCGGGCGGTGCGAACGCCGCTCTCGGGAGCGAGCACAAGCACGCGCCGGCCGGCTCCTCTGTGCTTGTAACAGAGGCAATGAATTACACCGATGAGCGAAAGTCGGGAATATTCACTCTGGCGGGAAAGGAAGCATATTCAACCCTGGGTAGAAATACGGCCAAGGTCCGATAAGCACATGACCATGAGAAAAGACATACGCGGGAAAAAGCGAAGAGGCGCGATAGCGGACAAGTACTCATACCTGTTCGACAAGCAGGACGTGGCGACCATGTTCTATTCTACCGTAGATTACTACAGCAACGTGGGGCTGGTCTTCAGGAACATGGATAGCGGGGAGTACAAACGGATGCCGATCTGCTCCAGGTGGAACACGAAAAGGGATGACTGGTACAAGAAACGGTATTGGGACATACACGACAGCGTGAAGGATGAAACCAAGGTGACGATGCTGGCCATAGGGTACGATCAGCGCCGCATGTACGATCTCATGGAAGAATCGGGATGGGGCGGCGATTTCTACGGGTATCTCATGTATCGCATCGGAACGGATATAAGCGCCTTCCTGAAGCGCCTACGGTCCTTCTACAAGCGTAAAGGGTGGGAATGGAACTACAGAGGCTTTGCCATAGAGCCATACAAGGAATCGGGCCTTCCTCATATCCACTTCTATTTCAAGGGTGGGTGGATCGCCGATATAGACGACATAGTAAGGCTGTGGGGCTGGTCGAAACCGCAAGGGATCAAGGTTACGGTGAGAACAGGGGGTCAAGTCGCTGGCTACCTTTCGAGCTATCTCAAGAAGGCCGTTACCTGCGTCGATGGTAATAGGGTCCATCTTCTCTATGCCTACGCCTATTTCTTCGGGGTGCCCCTCTACCGTGTGGCCTACGGCAAAAGGAAGAAAGAAGAAAAGCAATGTGAGGCTGTGGAGATCGGCGAGAAAGAAATTCCGGTGAGCGAACCATTCGTGAAAGGGAATTGGGAATGTGTGGGTACGGACATCATGGGAACCGGGGCGGAATGGGACAAAAGATTCTTACCTTTCGGAAGTGAAAAGAGGATGAGCGTCGAGGAGTTTGAGGAAGGCTACGGCGTAAAGTCCTTCGAAAACACCGACTATGGGGGGCATTATGAAGAAACGGAAGAGAGAAACGCTTGAGCGAAAGAAGGCCGCACGGGCGGCACAGCAATTGCCTGAATGGTGGGTCCAGGGCAAAAGCAGGGTAATAGAGCACTTCGGGGCCTTCTTAGACGACTGCCTGGGCGATGTACATGCCGATGAATTCACGTGCGAAGGCGGCTGTTATCATTACTTCGAAGGGGAATGTGAGGGGAAGGGGTATCAGGGAAGAGAAATATTTGAATGTCTCAAAGATCATAAATGTGACATTCTATTAGTCTAGCGGGATCAGTAATAAAGAGAGACAGAATTAGCTTTTAATGGATTCCTGTCGTAACAGTTAACAGTCCTGTGGTTGCCGCGCTGAACGGTAAACCCATGTAGCTTACGAACCCATCCCACACTTGAACAGAAGCAGTACCTTCTCCACGAGCGGCCATATATTCGAAATAGGCCATTTCATTCGCCGTAAGCAATCGGCCGGAACTTAGGACAATCGTGCCCAGCGTAAAACTGGTCTGTGTGGCGCCAGCGGTGGGTCCATCGGACGCGATAATATCATCTATTGATACGTAGGTTGATGGTACCGCGAGAACCTGACAACCGTTACCACAGGACGGAAGAGTGGTTGGATTTAGCATCCATGAGCGGGCGCTTGCTTGGTCTGAAAACTGCAAAATCGGCGAAACCTCTTGTTTGGAGATAGCACCCATCTTATAAAGTTCTAACTGATTGAAGCGGGTGGAAGCTTGGGCGGACCATAGTTGTGTAGTGCCAAGTGCGACGCCGGGCTGCACTTGATAAGGGAAATCAAGACCTTCCCCGTTGCCTGGGGCAGTCCATCCCATAATGCCATAAGCGGCATTTCCTAAAGCCCAGTGCGGGTCGCCACTGATAAGGGCGTTATTCGAATGTGCTAACCACTTGTGGCCCATTTCGTGGACAGCGGCCCTACTCGCAAGGTCAAAACTATCAGCGTGTGAAAACGTTAGTACCGTACCGCCGGTGCTATTGGTGAACGCGTCCACTTGGCCTACTAATGCGTAAAAATCACGCTGGCCCGTTATTGAAGAAGCGGTGGTTTGTATGGCGTTCCATACGCTTGAGAATGTACTAGTGGTTCCTCCAAGAAAGAGAACGTCATAGCGCAAATTCAGTACGTGATCAGTCGTCTGGCGATCTACAGCCAAATTGTGAATGGTCACCGACGGCATAGCGGACGAGCGCACGGGCAGGAAGAGATTATATCTGATAGTGCGAGTGGCACCTTGGTAAAGATCGCAGTAACCTACAAATGTATGAGGTTCGCCGGACACGTAGTATTGGAAGAGTTTGGCATTGTCAAACGTTCCGCTCCATTGAAACTGGCTGACGCGTGTCAAGGGTACTTGTTCTCCGCTAGAACACGATAGTGGCAGGCAGGAGGGCGGTGTAAA
The DNA here is from genome assembly GCA_003165115.1 of Syntrophaceae bacterium. Classification (GTDB taxonomy): domain Bacteria; phylum Desulfobacterota; class Syntrophorhabdia; order Syntrophorhabdales; family WCHB1-27; genus BOG-1155. The sequence goes on from PLSJ01000069.1 coordinate 5,937, forward strand.
TAATATATTCGCGTTGTCGGCATTGGTTGGAACCGAGAACGTAAGCGTTACAGGGCCGCTAAAGCCGGGTGTGAGTACGCGCTCGGGCGAAACCTGTAGATACGCTGCTTCCGGTGGTTGGCCTCCAGGCGGGGGGGGTGGAGAACCGGGGAGAGGGTCGAGAATAAAATTTATATTGCCGTCATATTTTAGGGTTAGCGTGTAATTAACTTTTGTATCCTGCGTATTTGAGGATAACTCTGTGCCGTCTGCTCCGCGCATTCGCGGATCTTGGTTAGGCATGGTGTCCACACCGACACTAATGGGGAAGTACTTAGCTACCGTGTTCTTGTATGCTTGATCGAAAGTCATACCTGGCTTCGAAAGCTCGAGGAAAAGCACGGGGTTGATGAAATTGTTTGATAAAGACAAATATGAAATCTGATCCCAGCCGACGTAAAGAGCGGCCCCATGATCCAAAAACGCTTTACGCAGTGAATCATTATGATCGGAAGAACATGCATTGGCAAAAATCAATGTGCTGGGATATGTGTATTGGTTGAAAAAAGCTTCATTCACACCAAAATAGAGATGGGTTAAGTCGGCCGTAACGACGACGACACCCGTACTATAGCTCGTAGCCCAATTGGTTAATTTGCTTAGTGTGGCTTCCTCGCCAGTCATCAGTGATGCGCCGGAAAAGCCGAAGCCCAAACTGCCACCACCTAGACCCCCGTGAGTCGTAATGTAAACGAACTGATATTGTTGCAGTTTACCCATCTGATCTACGGTAACATCTCCATTCAGCAACACGTCCGGTGCGGAATATCCGCTATTAGTAAGAGCATTTTCGATATAGCTCAGCGACGTATCGTCATGGTGGGCCTGAGATTGTAAGGGTAAAAGAATCAGCGCTTTCTTATTGGAATCGGCGAAGGCCGAGGACGGACAAAAGTGGGTGAGCACATATTTTTGAAACCGTTTCAGTTGGTTCGATGCCAGGGAAGCAAATCGGGCGAGAGGTGATCTACTGGCCGTCGTAAGATTCTGTTGTAGAGCACTTGTGAGAATCATACCCTCTATGCCATTGCTGTATTTGATGCAAATCGTAGTCCCATCATCCCCGATGCCCGCATTTTGTACATTGCTCTGGGTCTTTAGCCAGTTCACTGTTTTCTGGATTGCTGAGGGGTCGTTTTGCGATGATAATTGTTGGTAATAGTCTCTTGCTTGACCCTGAGTATTCAGAATTGCCGTAGCCTGCTGGGCCGCTTGTGATGTGGGCTGGGTACTTCCTCCGCCTCCGCCACCTCCGCCTCCGCCCCCACCCCNNCCGCCTCCGCCACCTCCGCCTCCGCAGCCGGCAATGGTAATTAAAACTCCGGCAAGAGCAACAAACAAGGCGGCCGACCGCAAGCCTTTCGAAGGTAGCCCCTTCATCGGTATCTCCCCTTATGCGTTGTTACCAGTTTTACCAGGACAAATACGGAGAAGATTTTTGAAATGCTTGACGGTGCATTCGGCCTAGGCTTCGTTGGTATGTTTACCTCCTATCACAGATTCGGGGAAGTGTCAACATAATTATGATGATGTGTCAATTCTGATGATGTAATTCCGATAATGACCGGATGGGGGGAGGTGTTGACGGGTCATCAGCCTGACATTCCCACGATGTGCAACACAGAAGATGAAGAGTTTTTTGTAAACCGAACCGCGTCTTCGTTCTATTTATATATTTCTCGCCGGTGGCCGACGGCCAAGATTAAGATACGTTCGTCTTGAATGGTATAAATGATGCGCCAGTCTCCGACTCTAAACTTATAGGTGCTGGCGAAGTCTCCTGAAAGGGGTTCGGGAATACTTTCGTTGAAGTGGGCGGCAAACCAGGAAATCCTGGTCAGAATGCGTTTCCTAATCGGTCTATCGAGCTTCCCAAGGTCGTCAACGGCGTCCCTGGTCCAGGTTATCTCAGCCAAGCTCTTTCAAAACCTCTTCGTGTGAGACCGTTGGGGACATGCGGCCTTGTCTTTGGCGGAGTTTGGCCTTGAATTCTTCCCTGAGTTCCAGCCCTGCGTCAGGATCGCCGAGTATCTCCAAAATTTTGGTCTCGATCATATTCTCAAGGTCTTCTCTGGCGATAGCGTTGTTCTTAGACATTTTGCCCCTCTATTAGGATTGATCTGCCATTATTATACAGTCCNNTGAAAAGAAGGGGTAGGATGGGAAAGAAGAAGATTAAGACCTTCACCGTAGATGAGGAGGTCTATAACGCTGTGGTGGCAATGTTCAGGGAGTCGGGGGCGGAGGTCAGCGTTTCACATTTTCTCGACAAGTGCCTGAAAGAACTTCTGGACTATCTGAGCGTCATCGAGCGTCAGAGGAAGAAAAGTCCCGAGAAGTATACAGCGCCTCTTTCTTATATAATCGAATCTGCGGCGAAAAGCCCTATGATTGCGATTATGGAGTATGACTCGACTCCAGGTGACCCTTATGTCCCGGGCGAATTTGAGGCCGACGAGTACCAGATGAAATACGAAGCTGAAAAGAAAAGTATCCCACTAAGGTTCTATAGCTGGATGTTTACTGGGAAGATGAAGCTGTCACCGGACAGAAAGTATCTGGTGAACGTAAAGACGGGGAAAAAATATGTGCCGGATGAGGACGGGATGATGCTGAGGGATGCACCCGACGAGGAGGGCGGGAAATAGCAATATGAAAACGGAGCTTGAGACCGAGGACATCGACGCCATTGCTGAAGCGGTCGTGATGAAGATTTCTGCGCGTCTCAAGGATATACTTCCGTCAACCGGCCTGATCGAAGATGATGTGATGACCGTGGATGAAGTGGCCCATTTTTTCAAGGTAAAGACCAGCCGGATATATTCGTGGGTGAATGATACGAAACATGGCCTTAATGACTTTCCCTTTTATAAGGCTGGAAGCTCGCTCAGATTTTCGAGGAAGGAAATTGTAGAATGGGCTATGAGACGGGCAGAAAAAACGAAGTCGGAGGGGGACGTATGAGGGGCGGAATCTCCAAAAGAGGGAAAAGGTACTATGCATACGTCTCCATCAACGGCAGAAAGAAGTGGGTCAAAGGGAGCGGCAGCGACACAAAGAAGAAGGCGGAAACGAAGCTGAATCAGGCCGTGGCAGAGATAGAGAACGGCACGTACTGCGAAATAAAGAAGATCAGGTTCAAGGATTTTGCCAAGGAGTGGGTAGAGACCTATGCAAAAATGAAGACAAAGCCTTCGACACTTCGGAGCTATCAGGACACAATCAAAAAACAGTTGGTGCCTCGCTTCGGGGATTACTTCCTGCACCAGGTGAGCGCGACAATGATGCAAAGGTTTGTGACAGAAAGGCTTGCCACCGGGGTGAAAGGGAAGACGGTAAGAAACGATGTCGTGGTCCTCAAACTTATTTACAAACGGGCTTTTAAGAATGGGTATATAAGGGTCAATCCCGCCGAATACATTGACTTGCCGAGGATCGAGACAACGGAAGTGGAAATACTGAGCCCGGAGGAGGTCCGGTTATTTCTGACGATAGTTACGGCTAAACATCGCGTTTTCTTCCTGACAGCGATTCTGACGGGCATGAGAAGGGGTGAACTGCTGGCACTGCAGAAGGATGACATAGACTGGAAGAACAAACAGATATGCGTAAGGCGGTCGGTATGGCATGGACAGTTCATTACCCCGAAAACAAAATACTCGGTTCGTCGGATCGATGTCAGCCCTTACCTCTTGGCTGAACTGAGGAAGCATGTGCTTGCGAGTCCGCCGAATGACCTTGGCCTGGTTTTCTCGAACGAGCATGGCGGCATTATGGACGCGGACACTCTTATCAAGAGGCATTTCGTCCCGGTGTTCGAGAAGGCGAAAATAAAGCGGGTGAGGTTCCATGATCTTAGGCACACTAATGCCTCGCTCCGGATAGCCGAGGGGCAAGACCCTAAGTACATACAGGATCAGATGGGCCATGCATCTATTCAGACGACTTTCGACAGGTACGGCCATCTGCTGAGGAAGGCAAACCCCGATCAGGCCAAAAAGCTTGACGATATTTTGGGCTTTGATCGGTAGAAAAGAGGATTTGGTAGAAAAATGGTAGAAACGGGCAGGTGCGGGCAGCAAAAAAGGGTTTCCGGTTTCCCGAAAACCCCCGTCAATTCTAAATTGCGNNGGTTATGAGCCCGACGAGCTACCTGACTGCTCCACCCCGCTGGTAAGAACATAACCTCATCTCACTCCGAAGTCAACCGATATTTACAGAACGGGCGGCGCGCGAGGCCGTGCGCGATAAGGGTAATCTTGTTGCAGAGGAGCGTTATCCTATGGTACACTTCGTATATGGAGGCGAGATAAATGGACGTGCTCAAGGCAATAACGGAGAGGAGAAGCATCAGGAAGTACAGGAGCGATCCCGTCCCAGACGATCTGATCCTCCGGTGCATCGGTGCGGCCAGGCTTGCCCCGTCCTGGGCGAACCGGCAGGTGTCGCGCTTCGTTGTGGTGAAGGACCAGGGCAGCAAGGAGGCGCTCGGGCTGACGCTCACCCCGAATAATCCCGCTTATCAGGCGTTCCTGGCTGCTCCTTGTCTCGTTTGTCTCGTTGCCCAACGCGGAGTTTCGGGCCTGATAAGGGGAGAACAGGCGAGCGACAAGGGCGACTGGTTCATGTTTGACGCGGGGATAGCCATGGACCACCTTATGCTTTTTGCGTACAGCGTGGGGCTCGGCACGGTGGCCGTGGGCGCCTTCGATGCCGGGAAGGTGGAAGAGGTGCTTGGCGTCCCCGAGGGGTACAGCGTGGTCGCGATGACCCCTCTCGGTTACTTCGATGAGTTGCCTGCCCCCACCCCGCGCAAGCCTCTCGGTGATTTACTCTATCTCGACCGGTTCGGAAAGGCGTATTGAACGTGAATATTCCCCTGATAGACCTCAAACGGGCGTACAAAAAGGTGGAGAAGGGCCTGATCCCCAAGCTCCGCGAGATCCTTTCCGAGCAAAAGCTGATACTGGGGAAATACTGCCTTGAACTCGAAAAAGCTCTCGCGGAATTCTCGGGCGTGCCCTATGCGCTCACCTGCGCAAGCGGCACGGATGCGCTCATCCTCGCCCTCATGGCGCTCGACCTGAAGAGGGGCGACGAGGTTATCACCACGCCTTATACGTTCTTCGCGACGGCGAGTTCCGTTGCCCTCCTGGGCGGCACCCCCGTCTTCGTCGACATCGACGGCAAGGACATGAATATAGACCCTGGCCTGATCGAACGGGCCATCACGCCGAAGACACGGGCCATCATCGTCGTGCACCTGTTCGGCAAGCTCTGCGACATGGAGCGGGTCCGCGGGTTAGCCGAGAAACACGGGCTGGCCGTAGTCGAGGACATGGCGCAGTCGCTGGGGGCCAGACGGGATGATACCGCCTCCGGCGCCTTTGGCGATATCGCCGCGTTAAGCTTCTACCCGACGAAGAACCTGGGCGGCATCGGGGAAGGCGGTATGGTCCTGACGAAACGGGCCGACCTCTTCGAGCGGGCGCGGAAGCTCAGGGTCCACGGCATGGGCGACCAGACCTATCGCCACGAGATGATAGGCATCAACAGCCGGCTCGATGAGATAAAAGCGTGCGCCCTGGCCGAAAAGTTCCCTTTTCTTCCGGGATGGAACCAAAAGCGCATCGAAAACGCCATGTACTACAACCGGAAGCTGGGCGATTTGCCTGTCGGGCTCCCCGATGCCGGAGGCAAAGGCGACCACATCTTTCATCAATACGTGATACGGGTGGAACGAAGGGACGAGCTGAAGTCATTCCTGCAAGAAAAGGGCGTCCAGACCGGTATCTATTACCCCCTGCCCCTCCACCTCCAGGATTGCTTCGGTTACCTCGGCTACAAGAAGGGTGATTTCAGGGAAACCGAGCTCGCGTCGCTCACCAGCCTTGCCCTTCCCATCTATCCGGAGCTGAAAAAGATCGAGAAAGAGTATGTCGTCGCCTCCATCAGGGAGTTTTTCGGCACCCATTGAACGCCCGCGGCTGTCGGGGTTATAAGCATGAGAAATAAGGGTTATCACATCATCAGGCGGCCGGGCGGGCCGACGGGCGACAAAAAAACCGCCGAACAGATCATCCGGGAGGCGCGCGAGGGGGCGAAGAGCAACTACCGCACCCAATCCCTGCGGATCCACGGGCTGATCTGCGCCAAGTGCGGCCGTGAATTCGATATTAACGACAGCCACCTTTTGACGGTCCACCACAGGGACGGCAATTCAGCCAACAATCCCCCCGACGGCTCCAACTGGGAAAACCTCTGCGTTTACTGTCACGACGACGAGCACAGCAGGAGCACCCTGGGCGACTACTTCAGTAAAGAAAACAAGAGCAAACCCCCCAGATAAGAGACGCGTGTCACTTCCCTAAAAACGGGAAGGAGAATACCCTCGCTATTCCCACGTCCGTTCCCCTTGTCCCAACACAAAATTGTTTCGATTCGATGACGAATTTAATTGACAGATTTGGGGAAAGTACGGAAGAATAAGAAGGAAACGTCCTACAGGACAGGAGGGATTCGGGGGACTTTTGAAACGGAAGGCGCACGCCTTCTTTTCAAGACTTCTGGCGTCTGTCCGGGCAACAGGGAGGTGAGGGTCGGCGAGGCCGACCGGGGCAAAAATAGCGGTTCGCCAGCGTTATGCACGTGCCGGCAAGGCCGGTTCGTAGAGCCATGGGATAGGCCCGCGGCTACCTGCGTCACAAGAAAAGGAGGAGTAAAATGTACCACCAGAACTACAATCCTCTGAGTAACGTCTTATTGTCGACCGTTGTCGCGGCTATCCCCATCCTGGTCCTCCTGTATTTCATAGCCGTCCACCCCCACAGGGACAAGATGGGTGTCCGTCATCTCGGCATCAGCGCCCCCTATGCGGCCCTGTACGCCGTGATAGCGGCCTTCGTCGTCTCCTGCCTGGCCTTCGGCATGCCCTTCAAATCGGCGTTCTCGGCGTTCGCCTACGGGTCGCTGTCGGGTTTTCTCGGGATAATCTGGATAGTCCTTGCCGCCATGTTCCTCTATACGATGACCGTGATCACCGGAAAGTTCGAGATCGTCAAGGAGTCGATCATCCACATCTCCTTTGACCGGCGCTTGCAGGTGCTCCTGATCGCTTTCTCCTTCGGCGCCATCATCGAGGGTACGTCCGGTTTCGGGACGCCCGTCGCCATCGCGGGGGCGGTCATGGTGGGCCTCGGGTTTTCGCCTTTCGAAGCGGCCGTGCTGAACCTGCTCGCCAACACGGCGCCCGTCGCGTACGGCGCCATCGGCACCCCCATCGTCACACTGGCCCAGGTGAGCGGTCTCGACCAGCTTACCCTCTCGTCCATGGCGGGACGGCAGCTCCCCTTCGTCTCGGTCATCGTGCCCTTCTGGCTGGTGTCCGTCTTCGTCTTTATGCACGGGGGAAAGTGGAAGGACATCTGGGAGGTCTGGCCGGCCACGCTCGTCTCCGGCCTCTCCTTCGCGCTCATGCAGTTTGCCGCGTCCCAGACCAATTCCTTTCACCTCATGACGGACGTCGTCGCCGGCGTCTTCTCGGTCATCTGCACCGCCCTTTTCTTACGCTTTGTCTGGCATCCCAAGACGCGCTTCCTCCTGAAGGGGGAACGGGCCGCGGCGGAAGCGGCAGCAAAGAAATCGGGGAAGGGTGCCGACAGCCATATTAACGGCAGTTGGAAGTACCCCTACACGGTCGGTCAGACGGCCTATGCCTGGGTACCCTGGGCCATCCTTATCGGCTGCTGCGCCGTCTGGGGCATGCCGTCCTGGAAGGCGTATCTCAACGACCTGTTTGTGGGCATCAAGATCGACACGACCTTCCTCGGCTCCAAGCTCGTCGGGACCCTCTCCCTGCCCAAGTGGAGCATGCCCGCCCTGCATAACCTGGTAATGAGGATGCCGCCGGTCGCGCCCATCAACGCGAAGCCGGAGGGCGCCGTATTCGCCATCAACTGGCTCTCCGCGGCGGGTACGGGCGTCTTTGTCGCCGCCCTCCTGACCGGTCTCACCCTGAAACTGAGCATTGGCCAATGGGGGCAGGCCATCGCGCGCACCTTCCGCCGCATGAAGATACCTGTCCTCGTCATCGGCCAGGTGCTGGGCCTGGGGTATTTGACCCGCTACGCCGGGACGGACGCGGTCCTCGGCCTTGCCTTTACCGGGGCGGGCGTCCTCTATCCCTTCTTCTCCGCCTATCTCGGCTGGCTCGGCGTCTTCCTCA
>PLSJ01000069.1:14224-28570 GCA_003165115.1 Syntrophaceae bacterium
TCATGGTGGCCTGCGCCGCCTGCTACGAGGACCCCTACGAGCGCTCCCACGCGCTTGGCCCGATCTTCAGGAAGGTCTTCTGGCACTCCATCGCGCTGGCGGGCATCATGGGTGTGATCGTGCTCTTGCAGGCATACGTTTTCCCGTGGATGATACCCAGTCTGCCTCCGAAATGAGTCGGACCGGATAAGACCGCTCAAGGAGGGGAGGAGGAGCCTTAACTGAGGCTCGGCTTCCCCTCCTTTCACTTGTTCGGCGTATAAGGAGGCGTGAAGAAGGATGAACGAAAACACAGAGGGCCTCATCACCCGGTACCGCTCTTTCCTCAGGGACGAACAGGTAGTCACGGACAGGGAGGGCATGGCCCATTACTGTTATGACGCGACGGAGATGCGGTTCATGCCTGACGTGGTCGTCCTGCCGTCGACGACGGAGGAGGTATCCAGGATCATGAAGCTCGCCTACGAGGCAGGCGTGCCTCTTACCCCGCAAGGCGGCAGAACGGGCCTCTCGGGGGGCGCATTGCCCGTCGCGGCGGGTGTGCTGCTCTCCCTCATGAGGATGAACAGGACCATCGAGATCGACGAGAAGAACATGCAGGTGGTCGTGGAGCCGGGCGTGGTCGCCGCCGACCTGCAGGAGACGCTGAAGAGCCACAACCTCTTCTTCCCGCCCGATCCTTCGAGCACCATCGAGAGCACCCTGGGCGGCAACGTGGCCGAGAACGCGGGCTATACGCGCGCGGTGAAATACGGCGTGACCAGGGATTACATCATAGGGCTGGAGGCGGTCCTGCCGAACGGCGACGTCATCGAGGTGGGCGGCAGGACGGCGAAGAACGTGACGGGATACGACCTGGTCGCCCTTATCGTGGGGTCGGAGGGCACGCTCGCGGTGGTGACGAAGATCATCGCCAAGCTCCTGCCCAAACCGGCCTTCCGCCGCACCTGCATCTTCTATCTCGACGACCTCGTGGCGGCGGCCGACCTGGTCGTCTCTATCTTCGCGGGCGGGATAGTCCCTTCCGCCATCGAGTTCATGGACAATACGAGCATCAACTGCGTGGCGGACTACCTGTCGGCATCGGCCGACCTGCGAAGAGACGCGGCGGTCATGGTGCTCGTCGAAGTGGACGGGAACCACCGGACCGGGGTCGACGAAGACGTCTCCAGGGTGTTCGACCTGGCGCAAAAGTCCGGCGGCGTGGTGGAATCGAAGCTCGCGGGCAATGACGAGGAGGCGGAGCGCCTGTGGCGCATAAGGCGGGAGACGCTCCCTGCCCTGAAATCCCTGGGAAAGGACCACCTGGAGGCGGACGTCGTGGTGCCCCGGTACCGGCTGCCCTATCTTGCCAGGTCGATAAAGGAGAGCGGGGAGGGAAAGAAGGTGAACATCGCCACCTACGGCCACGCGGGTGACGGCAACCTCCACGTCACGATCCAGTACAGGAAGCGGAACTTCGCGGAGACCGCGGAAGCCCACGAGCTCCTCGGAGAGATATACAGAAAGACCATAGAGATGAAAGGCAAACTGACGGGCGAGCACGGGGTGGGACTCACGGCGAAGGACTATATGTCCATCCAGATGTCGCCCGTGGAGATAGGGTTGATGAAGCGCATAAAAGCGGCCTTCGACCCGAAAGGGTTACTCAATCCCGGAAAGATATTCCCGGGAGACGGAGCAGGGACGACCGCGTAGCCGGACAGAACGGAACGAAAATAGGGACCGGCGCCGTTCCGGCGCCGGTCCCTTGGGAATGCCGTCTTTACCCTTTCCGGCTCGCCTCTTTGATCAGCTCGCTGATATGGAGCACCTTGATCGGAAGCCCCGCTTTTCTGACCCCGTAGCTAAGCTGGATGACGCAGCCCGGACATTCCGTGGTCAGGATGTCGGCCCCGGTCTTCTTCAGGTTCTCCATCTTCTTTTCCAGGACCTTCATCGACTGTTCGTAGTGCATGATATTGTAGCTGCCTGCACCGCCGCAGCACCGGTCTGCTTCAGGCATCTCGGTGTAGGTCACGCCCGGTATCTTCTTGATCAGGTCCCTCGGCTCCTTCACGACCCCCTGATAACGGCTCATGTGGCAGGGGTCATGGTAGGTGATCTTCTTTCCCTCCAGGGAGTTGGCGCTGAGCGCGCCGATCTGGGGCGCCATGAACTCACTGAAGCCCTTCACCTTTTTCGCGATCGCCTCGGCCCGCTTCTTCATGATCTGGTCGTCCTCGAAGAGCTCGGGGTACTCCTTCAGGAAGGCGGAGCAACTGCCGCATTCGGTAACGATTACCTCGGTCTTCAGCTTCTCCAGGGCCTCGATGTTCTTACGGGCCATGTTGCGGGCGGCCTCCATATCACCATAGCCGTAGGCCGGAAGCCCGCAGCAGCAGTTGTCGGCGATCTTTACCCTGGCCCCCTGGCCGACGAGCACCTCCACCGTGGACTCGCTCACGTGGGGCAGCATGTAGTTGAAGCCGCAGCCGACGAAGTAGGCCACCTCCGTCTTCACCTTTGCGGGCTCCAGGCGAAGCGTGCCGACCTTCTGCCGGAAGAAGGTCCGGGGTATCTTCTCGACGATGCCCTCGGCCTTGTCCATGTCTTTGCCGAACCAGCTCAGGATGCCCATGGCGCGGGCGAGCTTGCTCAAGCCGGTGTTCTTGCCCAGGGCGAGGAGGCGGACGAACTTCCCGAGCTTTTCCTGGTCGGGGAGCAGCGTGTGGAAGACGAGCCGCATGGCCTTCGGCTGTCCCACGCGCTTTATGTACTCGGCCCTTCCCGCCACGACGGCCTTGTCCGTGCGCACGGCGGGAAAACAGTTGGAAACGCAGGCTTTGCACAGAAGGCACTCGAAGAGGGCATCCTTGAAGTCCGCGTTGATCTCCATCTTTTCTTCGGCCAGGCCGCGCACGTGGGCGTTATGGCCGCGCGCCACGTTCTTCTCGCTGCCCGTGACCGCGAATATCGGACAGTGGGCCTGGCAGAAGCCGCAGCGGTTGCACTTGGAGACTTCCTCGTATACGTGTTGATATTGTTCGTTCATGGTTATTCCTCTCTATAGGATCGGTGGAAAAACGCCCGACGGGTCGAGCTTCTCCTTGATGGGCCGCAGCACAAACTGCTCGAGCGTGGGATCCACCCTCGGCCCCCATGTGGAGAGCAGGCCCCGGTGGAGCCTGACGGGGGCGACATAGCCGCGCGACGCGAGGCCCTTGGCCCCGTCGATGATACGCTCATCCGCCCCGTATACCAGGATCACGCCATTACCCGCCAGCAGCACGGTCTTCGCCGGTCCTGCCAACTCCTTGAGCCGGGCAAGGGCAGCCGGGCCCTCGGAGAGGGGCACGGTGACCTTGATCGCCATGGCTTCCCCGGTGGGATCGATCGCGCCCCTCATCGCCTCGCGCATGATTTCCCTGCCCATCTTCGCCTCCCCCTTGCCGCCGAACGTGCCGGCCAAGGCAAGGAAGTCCCTGTTTTCCCTTTCCACCGCGAGGGGGTGACCCTCGAAGGCGGATAAGACCCGGAAGGCGCCGTTTACCGGCTCGACCGTCACTCCCGACGGCAGCAACACCGAGGAGCGCAAGCCGAGAAGGAATTTCCCCAGCTCTCCGATGGCCGGAAAGGTGACATCGCAGACAGAGGCGGCCTCGGGCAAAGGATAGACGCGCATCACAACGGCGGTGATGAGACAGAGGCTGCCTGCGGACCCGATCAGGAACTTGGTCAGGTCATAGCCCGATACGTTCTTGACCGTGGTGCCGCCGAAGCCCACCTCATTCCCCTGGGCGTCGATCCCGCGGACGCCCAGGGCCTGGTCGCGCAAGGTGCCGTAACGGAGGCGGCAAGGGCCGCTTCCGTTCGAGGCATAGACGCCCCCGATCGTGGCCCTTTTGGAGAGGGGGGGGTCGAGGGGCAGGAAGAAGCCTTTCCCCTGGCCTGAGAGAAACTCGTTGATGCTGTCGATAGCCGTGCCGGCGAGGACCGTCATGTTCAGGTTCGAGATGTCGAAGTGGGCCATTCCATCCAGCCCCGTCATATCGAGCACGATATCGACACGTTCGGGCAAGGCCCCCGCGGAGATGGCCGTCGCCCCTCCGACGGGCAGGACGGTCAGCTTTTCCTTGAAAGCCTTCGCGAGGATCTGCTGCGCCTCGCTCTCCTTCGCCGGCCGCTCCACGTGCTTTACCGCGACGCCCAGGGACTCCAGTATCCTGAGGGGCGCGCCGTCATTGTTCGTTGTCTGTTTCTCCATCACGGTCTCGCCTCCTGTGCGGGGATCACCTTCCCGGGGTTGCACAGCCCCTTCCGGTCGACAGCCTGCTTGATGGCGCTCATCATCCTGATGTCGTCGCCCTTGAAAACGAGGAACATCTCATTCAGCTTTTCCGTGCCGATGCCGTGCTCCCCGCTGATCGTGCCGCCCAGGTCCGCGCACGCCTTGAGGATCTCGCGCCCCGCCTTGTGCACCCTTTCGAGCTCGTCGGCGTCGCGGTCATCGAACAGGATGAGCGGATGGAGGTTGCCGTCGCCCGCGTGGAAGACGTTGCCTATGGGGACCCTGTACTTTTCGCTGATCTTCTTTACCTCGGTGAGGGCCTTCGGCAGTTGCGTGCGGGGCACGGTCCCGTCACAGACGAGATAGGCGGGCCGGATCCTCGCCACGGCGCCGAACGCGCCCCTGCGCCCTGCCCAGAGGATGTTACGCTCGTTCGCGTCTTTTGCGATCCTGTGGCTCACCACGCCGTTCTTCTCGCAGATCTCCGTGATCCTCTTCATCTGCTCGTCCATGCCGTCCGTGAGTCCGTCGAGCTCGATGAGGAGTACCGCCTCGGCGTCCAGGGGGTAGCCCGCGTGGACGGACGCCTCGACCGCCCTGATCACCACGTTGTCCATGATCTCAAGGGTGGCGGGGATTATCCCCTCGGCGATGATGTCGGAAACGGTCTGGCCCGCCGCTTCGACGGAGCTGTAGATGGCCAGCATGGTGAGGACCCGCTCCGGCGAGCGCATGATGCGGCAGACGATCTTCGTCACGATCCCCAGGGTGCCCTCGGAGCCGACCAGAAGACCCATCAGGTCCGGGCCGGGCGCGTCCAGGGCTTTGCCCCCTATCCACGTCTTCTCCCCGCTCGGCAGCACGACCTCCGCGCCGAGCACGTGGTTGCTCGTGACGCCGTACTTCAGGCAGTGGGGTCCACCCGCGTTCTCCCCGAGGTTGCCCCCCATGGAGGATGCCTTCTGGCTGGCGGGGTCGGGGGCATAGTAGTACCCCTTTTCGGCGAGGGCGTTCTGGACCGTAAGGTTGTAGATCCCCGGCTCGACCACGACCCTCTCGTTCTCGATATCGATCTCCAGGATGCGGTTCATCCGGGAAAACTCGATGACGACGCCCTCGTTCAGGGGAACGGTGCCTCCCGTGAGGTTCGTCCCCGAGCCCCGCGCCACGTAGCTTATCCCTTCCTTGCAGAGGAACGAGACGATCTGCGCCACCTGGTCGCTGTTGTCGACGAAGACGACAAGACCCGCCTTCCCCTTGACCAGCCCGGCATCATAGCTGTATACGGCCAGATCGACGTCCTTCCAGAGGACGTTCTCTTTCCCCACGATGCGCTGCAGCGCATCACGGACGTGCTCTTTCTCCATAACTCGTACCTCCCATCCTTCGCATCCTGTTACTCCCGGGCTTTTCCCGGCATCTCACCCGAGGCCCGCCCCGTAATGTTCAAGACGGCGGCCCTTCGGGACCAAAGCGAGAGCGGTGGGGGGCGCCCATGGAACATGTTGCCCCCACCGCTCCTTCCGTCATAACGTCTTTAGCCCTTCCGCTTCTTGTCAAAGGCCTCGATCTCCGCCAGAGTGGAGAGTATCGTCCTGGCATTGTCGTAGACCGGGGTGTCAACCATCTTGCCCTTGTAGGAGACTGCCGCCTTGCCTTTGGCGAGGCCCTCCTCCTCGAAGGTCTTGACGACGCCGCGCGCCCACTCCACGTCGTCGGCGGAGGGTGCGTAGAGCCTGTTGGAAGGCTCGATCTGGCTCGGGTGGATGAGCATCCTTCCCTCATAGCCCATCTGCCTGCCCTGGGCCACGCTCTTCTCAAAGCCCACCGTGTCCTGGAATGCCACGTAAGGGCAGTCGATGGCGATGCAGCCCGCGGCCCTCGCCGCGACGGCGATGTGGAAGCGTGCATAGAGCTGCTCGTCGCCCTCGCTCGTGATTTTCACCCGCATGTCCTTCGTATAGTCGACGGCGCCGAAAATAAGGGAGTTGACGCGCTTGGAGGCCGTGGCCGAAGGATAGGCGTTGATGGCTCCCTTGGCCGTCTCGCAGAGGAGCTGGATGGCTACCGTGCCGACGGGGATATTGCGCCTCCTCTCCAGCTCGTCGAGCTTCCAGTCGAGACGCTTCACGTCGTCCGGATGGCCGCACTTGGCCAGGCAGACGCCGGAGAGGCCGGGATGGACGATCGCTTCCAGGTCGTCGTTCGTCATCAGGGTTTCCCAATTATTAATGCGCACGTAGACCGTCGAGCCGCCCGAGCCGGCGAGCTTCAGGTTTTTCCGTATCAGCTCCCGTGCCTTTTCCTTCTCCGCGGGGGGCACCGAGTCCTCAAGGTCGAGGGTGATGATGTCTGCGGGCAGGCTGGGGGCCTTCTCGATAAAACTCTCGTTGTTTCCCGGAACGTAGAACACCGATCTCATTACTGGCATAGTAGTACCTCCTTAGTGGATTTTGATCAGTCGTTTAATGGTGGGGGCCAGCTCATCGGGCCGGTCGACCACGTGCACCCCTGCTTCCTTGAGTGATTCCACCTTGCTCTTTGCCGAGCCTTTGCCCCTTTCTATGATGCTGCTCGCATGGGAAAAGCGCATGCCCTCGGGCGCCCATGCCCCTGCGACGAAGACAACCAGGGGCTTCGTGAACTGCCCGCTCCGCACGCAGTCGGCCGCTTCCTCTTCGTGGGGGCCGCCTATCTCTCCGAAGACCGCCACGCCCAACGTGTCCGGGTCTTTCTCGAACAGCGGGAGGATCTCGCCCATGGACGTGCCTGTCACCGGCTCCGTGCCCACATGGACGACCGTTGTCATGCCGAGGCCCGCCCGGTTCAATGCCCAGGGCACCGTTGCCGACTGGCCCCCGCTCCTGGAGATGACGCCCACAGGGCCGGGTATGAAGACCTTCCGCGCAAAGTCCGGGGTGCCGCCGAGCCAGCCCGCCGCCGCGATGCCGGGGCTGATGATGCCTATGGAGCCGGGGCCGAGGAGGCGTGTGCCCTTCAGCTTCGCATAGGCCACCATTTCCATGATGTCGTACAGAGGGACGCGCTCGACGGGGCTCACGATGAATTTGATGCCCGAATCGATCGCCTCGTAGACGGCATCTTTCAGGCCGGGGCCGGGGACAAAAGTGACGCTCGCGTCGATGGCGCCCTTCGCCTTTACCGCCTCGGCGACGGTATTGAAGACGGGGATGCCGGAAATCTCCTCGCCTCCCCTGCCGGGGGTAACGCCTGCCACGACCTTCGTGCCGTAGCCCTTCATGAAAGCGGCGCGGGCAGAGCCCTCTCTGCCGGTAATCCCTTGCACCAGAACCGTTGTCTCTTTCGTGAGAAGAATTGCCATGTATTCACCGCCCTTTCTTTATGCTATTCCGTGCTTCTTCCTGTACTCGTCGAGGCCGGGGATGGGCGCCTCTATCGTGATGGCGCTGTTGCCCCGGAACCAGCACTCATACT
This sequence comes from Syntrophaceae bacterium, assembly GCA_003165115.1. GTDB lineage: Bacteria > Desulfobacterota > Syntrophorhabdia > Syntrophorhabdales > WCHB1-27 > BOG-1155. The sequence goes on from PLSJ01000069.1 coordinate 21,951, forward strand.
CGCAGGCGAGGCACTCGGTGCCGCGGAGCTTCGCGAATTCCGCATCGCCTCCGAGGGCCGGTTTGCCGTCCTTCAGCACCAGGATGCCCCTTGCGAACTTCTTGCATGCATCGACGCACACATGGGTCGTGCACCCAAGGCATTTTTCCTCATCGATCATGACCTTGATGGTCCTCTCGTCGAACTGCATCTATCCCTCCTTTATGCCCCGCTTTGCCCTGTAGTCCATGATCATGGCCTTCAGTCTCCCGGCGAGGAATTCCGTCTCGTAGACTTTGTCGCCCCCGTAGATCTCGATGGGCGACGTGGCCAACAGGTCCTTCGTCCCCTCGTGGAGGATATCCAGGGATTCCGCTTCCTTGTTGCCGCAAAGGAGCAGGAGACACGGGAAGTCGGGCCTGCCCGGCAATTCCTCCCTGAGCGCCTTCACCACCCCGTGGGCATGGTGCCACTGCTCCTGGTTCGCATACATGAACCCGCCGAGGAAGTAGACCTCGATGCCGGGCTGGGAGAAGATCACTTTTGCCGCCCGGTAGACCTTAGAGGCGGGAGGGTTGCCGCTCGTATCCGCATAGTTGGCGATCTTGAGACCCTGACGGGTGATGGCGTCGACGCCGAGGATGGCGCCTCCCCCACCCAGGCCGTGGTAGCCCACAAAGCCGGGTCCGGTGACCTCGGCGACCATCTGGGCGATATAGGCGGTGCCTCGCAAGTCCCCTTCCTCGATGCCCCAGGCTNNTCGATGCCGAACTGAGGATGGCGGAAGACGGACGAGTCGTCGATGGCGATGCGGCAGTCGGCCGCCATGACCTTACCGTCTTTGGTGATCACCAGGGGGTTGATCTCGGCGATCCTGCAATGATAGTTCACGAAGGTCTGGTACAGGCCCATGATGGCCTGGCCGACAGCGGGCAGGAATTTTGTGGGCACCTTGAGCTGCACCGCGAGGTTATAGGCATCGTAGAGGCGGAAGCCCCGAAGGACGTCTACCTTTGTCTGGGCGATCTTCTCCTCCGGCACCGCCTCGATGTCCATGCCTCCCTCGGTGCTGAACATGACGACGGGACACCGGGCATCCTTGGAAGGGTCGATAATGATGCCCACGTAATATTCCGTCTCGATGGCGAGCTTCTCTTCCACGAGGACCTTTTCCACCTTCCAGGACTTCAGCTCGGAGCCGAGCAGGCTGTTCGCGGCGCTTTCCGCATCGCGCGGGTTGTCGGCGAACTTGATGCCCCCTGCCTTGCCCCTGCCGCCGGCCCATACCTGGACCTTCACCGCCACGGGCTTACCGATCTTTTCGGCTATCCTGGCGGCTTCCCCGGCGGAGGTCGCAACCTCGCCTTTCGGGATGGCCACCCCGGCCTCACCGAGTATCCTTTTTCCCTGAAATTCGTACAATCGAGCCATTATCACCTCCTAAAACGGTGTCACACGTTTCTCGAAACCAGACCTGACGACCGGTGCCGCTTCTTCGGGGACCCGCGCGGAGGCGGGGGATCGCGAAGCACGCACCCTCACCTTTATGTTATCTTATCTTATTGTATAAGTCTACCAAGATTTTTGTTATGGTTGTCAAATACTCTATATTCTTCTATAATTTTTGCCGGCTCATCAATTTATGTTTGACATAAATTTGTTATGTTGTTATATAATCTATCCAGGAACCGATATGTTTAAACAGATCAAGATACGTCATGTCGCGGAAGAAGTTTTCGATCAGATAAAGGCCGCCATCGAAACGGGAAAACTGAAACCCGGTGAAAAACTGCCCGCCGAAAGGGAATTGATGGGGCAGCTCGGGGTAAGCCGCGTACCCATCCGCGAAGCCCTCAAGCTGTTGTCAAACATGGGCCTCATCGAGACGAGGCAGGGGGGCGGCAGTTGTGTGCGCTCGCTGCTGTCCGACCGGCTGCGCGACCCTTTGGGCGCCATCATCGGCGATAGCGCGGAAAAGCTCTTCGAGCTGGTCGAGGTGCGAAAGGAGATCGAAACATGGTCTGCTTCCTATGCCGCAAAGGAGGCGGCCCCCGAGGACGTGGCGACCCTCGGGCGCATACTCGAAGAAATGAGGACGCACATCGAGGCGGGGGAAATGGTCCCCTTCGGCCTGGACATAGAGTTTCACCTCGCCGTTTCCCGGTCCGGCTCCAACACCATACGGGCACACCTGTTCCACACCATTCAGGCCATCTTTTCCGATTATTTCAGGCTGACGATAGAGACCATCTGCGCCCACGAGGAAGACCAGCGCCTCCTGTACCACCAGCACGTACAGCTATTCGATGCCATCAAACGCCAAGATTCCAGAGGGGCCCGCGAGGCGATAACGAAGCACCTCAACTTCGTGGCCGAGGAGCTGAAAAAGGAGATGCCGGTGAGACTTGGTGCCCGCTTGTGAAACATGTACTTTTGAGTTATAGTATCGAGCCGCCAACGGCGTTGTCCGGCAACACGTCCAATGGGGCGGGCTCATGGGCGGCGCGCCTTAAGGCCGTCAGGATCACTTTTTATGGGAGGCATGGTGTTAGATACGGAAATGGTTGAAATCAGGTGGCACGGCCGCGGCGGCCAGGGGGCCGTGACCTCCGCCGAGCTTCTGGCTCGGGCTGCAATAGCGGAAGGCAAATATGCACAGGCTTTCCCCAGCTTCGGTCCGGAAAGAAGGGGAGCCCCCGTCCTGGCCTTCGACAGGGTGGATAAGAAGCCTATCCGGATGCGCGCCGAGGTCACGGAGCCGGACGTGGTGGTGGTCCTCGATCCCGGCCTCCTGACCATTGTCGACGTGCTGTCGGGATTGAAACCTGGCGGCGTCGTCATCGCCAATTCGAAGAAATCGGCGCGCGAGCTGCGGGAAGAGCTGGGTTTCACGGTCCCTCTCGTGACCGTGGACGCCACGCTCATCGCCAGGGAGGTGCTGGGCGTGCCGATTACCAACACGACTATGGTCGGGGCGCTCATCCGCGTCACCGGCATCGTCAGGCTCGAATCTGTCATACCGCCTCTCGAGGACCGCTTCGGCAGGCTGGCTGCCAAGAATATCGCCGCCATGAAGCGGGCGTTTGAGGAAACGGTTGTTGAGGAGTAGTTGAATGTCAAAAAATGAAACCGAACTTACCTGGAAAGACATCGAAGTAGGCGCTATCGCCTGTGATCCGGGCAGCGCGCGCGGATACAAGACCGGCGACTGGCGCTCGCAGCGGCCCACTTACAACCACGCCCGGTGTCTCAAGTGCGGCCTGTGTATGATCTACTGTCCCGAAGGCTGTATTTACGAAAACGCGGAAGGCAAATTCGAAGCCTCCCTGTTTCATTGCAAGGGCTGCGGGGTCTGCGCCAAAGAGTGTCCGACGATGGTGATTACCATGGTCGAGGAGGGGTAAATGGCTGAGGAAACCAGAGTAGGCACGGAGGTCTCTTTAGCCGTCGGCGAGATAGTCCGCATGGTCAATACCGATGTCATCGCCGCCTATCCCATCACCCCCCAGACCCATATCGTCGAGCACCTGGCGGAGCTTGTGGCCGACGGCAAGCTCGACGCGGATTTTATCACGATCGAATCGGAACACTCGGCGCTGTCCGCCTGCCTCGGCTCGGCCGCGGTGGGCGCGCGCACCTTTACCGCCACGGCGGGTCAGGGCCTGGAGCTGATGCACGAGGTGCTTTTTGTCGCCTCTGCGATGCGCCTGCCGATAGTCATGGCCGTGGCCAACCGCGCCCTGTCTTCTCCCTTGAACGTCTGGGGAGACCACTCGGACGTCATGGCGGCCCGTGATGCCGGCTGGATACAGATTTTCACGGAGAACGGGCAGGAGGTGGTCGATACCATGTTGTGCGCCTTCCGCATGGCCGAGGACAGGAGGGTGCTGCTCCCGGTGATGGTAAACATAGACGGCTTCCACCTTTCGCACATGATCGAGCCGATGTTCTTACCGAGCCAGAAGGAGGTCGACGCCTTCGTCCCGCCGAACCATTACCCCTTCCCTCTGGACCCCAACAAGCCGGTGGCCATGGGCGACTTTGCGCCGCCCATCATCTACACCGAGGCCAAGTGGTCGCAGGAGATCAACATCGAGCACTCGGCGCCGGTCATCCGGGAGATTTGGGGAGAGTTCGCCACACAATTCGGCCGCACCTATCGTCCGGTGGAGAGCTATCGCGCCGAAGGCGCAAAAACCCTGCTCCTCACCATGGGCAGCTTCAGCGAGACGGCCATGACGGCGGTGGACAAGATGAGAGCCGCCGGCATCGATATCGGTCTCATCCGCATCCGCCTCTGGCGGCCCTTTCCCTTCGCCGAGTTCCGCGAGGCGGCAAAAGGCGCCGACACCCTCATCGTGCTCGACAGGGCGATCTCGTTCGGGGTCGGCGGGCCGGTTGCGGCCGAGGCACGCTCGGCGCTCTATCCGATGGAGAAAAGACCGCGGGTGGTCAGCTTTGTCGGCGGCCTGGGAGGCAGGGACATCACGGTGGCCGGCTTCGAGGAGATCGTGAAGCGGGGCAAGGAGATCGCCGCACACGGCAGTCCGCGCGAATTCGAGATATTCGGGGTAAGAGAATAATGGATAAACAGTCTGTCTTCATTCCCAAGCTGATCAGCAGGAAAGAGCCTTTCGCTCCTGGGCACCGGGCCTGTATCGGCTGCGGCGAAGCCCTCGCCGTGCGCCAGTTGTGCAAGGAGTTGGGAGATAACGTCATCGTCGTCAACGCGACCGGATGCATGGAGATCATCGCGTCTCAGTTGCCGAACACGTCATGGACCGTGCCGTGGATGCACACCCTTTTCGAGAATACCGCGGCGGTCGCCTCGGGCGCGTCGGCCGGTCTCAGGGCCATGAAGCGAAAAGGGAAGGGACCGTCCCAGTACGTCAAGGTAGTGGGTATGGGCGGCGACGGCGCCACGAGCGACATCGGCTTCGGGGCGCTTTCGGGTGCGCTGCAGCGCGGCCACGATTTCCTTTATATATGTCTCGACAACGAGGCGTATATGAACACCGGCATCCAGCAGTCCTCCGCCACGCCCTTCGGTGCCTCCACCACGACCGGGCCCGCCGGCGAAAAGAGCCTCGGCCAGGTTTCATGGAAGAAGAACCTGCCGGCCATAGTAGCGGCGCACGACGTCCCTTATGTCGCCACTGCCTGTCCCAGCTATTTCCATGACATGCTGTCCAAGGTGCGGAAGGCCATGGCGGTCAGGGGGCCGGCGTACATACAGGTGCTCTCGGTCTGCCCCACCGGCTGGCGTTGCGCCACGAACCAGACTATACGCCTGGGACGCCTGGCGGTCGAGAGCGGCATGTTCCCGCTCTACGAAGTCGTCAATGGGGAATACACGCTCAGCCTCGATTTGCCGACGCTCCGTCCCGTGAGGGAGTACCTCAAGGCGCAAGGCCGCTTCCGCCACCTGCCCGACCACGAGATCGATTATATCCAGACCAGGGTGGACAAGGAATATGCCAAGCTCAGGAAGCTTTCCCGTGTCGCCAAGGCGCCGGCGGCGGCAAGACCGGCGGTCACACACGTCCCGGAGAGTCAGGGTGAAATAGCGGCGGGCCTCCCTGCGCTGCAGGAGACGGTCGATGGGATCCTCGCCCGGTATCGGAACGACCCGGCGCTGCTTATCTCCATCCTTCAGGATATCCAGGCCGCGTACAATTACCTGCCCAAAGAAAGCATGGAGCGGGTGGGCAGCGGACTGAATATCCCCCTGAGCCAGGTCTACAGCGTGGCGACCTTCTTCAAGGCGTTCAGTCTCAAGCCGAGGGGGAGGAACCTCATTCATGTCTGCCTCGGGACGGCCTGCCACGTGCACGGCGCGGCGCGGCTGCGAGACAAGATACAGCGCGCCCTCAACATAGAGCCCGGAGGGACGACGCCCGATTTCAGATTTACCCTAGAAACGGTGAATTGTGTGGGCGCCTGCGCCCTGGGTCCCGTCGTGATGATCAACGGCAAGTACCACGGTCAGATGACCGCGCAAAAGGTGGATGCATTGCTCAAGAGCTACACGTAAGGTGCGCGGCTCACGAGATTATCGTTAAGCATGGAGTAACCGGTGGCGAAGATAAAAACGACACATGAACTGGAAACTTTGAGGCAATCTCTCCTGGGTGAGAGAAAACCGGAAGGGGGCCTCATCACGATATGCAGCGGCTCCGGCTGTCACGCTTACGGGTGTGAGCTGGTCACGGCCGCATTCAAAGAGGAGCTTGAAAAGCAGGGGCTGCGGGCTGCGGTGGAGGTAAAGGCCACCGGCTGCCACGGCTTCTGCGAGCGGGGGCCTCTGGTCGTGCTCAAGCCGAAGAACATCCTCTACCAGCGGGTCCAGGTCGCGGACGTGGCCGAGATAGTGGCGACTTCCGTGATGGGCGGCAGCATCGTCGAGAGGCTGCTTTACGAAGAGCCAAAGACGGGCAGGCGGATCACCGCCGTGGACGACATACCCTTCTACCGCGCGCAGCAGCGGCTGATCCTCGGCAACAACACCCTGCTCGACCCGGCGTCCATCGACGACTACATAGCGTTGGGCGGCTACTCCGCGCTGGTCAAGGCGCTCGCCATGGGCCCGGAAAAGGTGATCGAAGAGATCAAACGCTCCGGTTTGCGCGGCCGCGGCGGCG
>PLSJ01000069.1:28607-29046 GCA_003165115.1 Syntrophaceae bacterium
TGGAGGGCAACCCCCACAGCGTCCTGGAGGGCATGATGATCGGGGCCTATGCCATCGGCAGCCGCGAGGCCTTCGTTTATATCCGCAACGAATATCCCCTCGCCGTCAAGAATACCGAGTCCGCCCTCCGGCACGCGGAGGAGTATGGCCTGCTGGGGATTAACATCCTCGGTTCCGGCTTCGATCTGTCGGTAAGGATAAACCGCGGCGGGGGCGCCTTTGTCTGCGGCGAGTCCACCGCCCTCATGGCCTCGCTCGAAGGCAAGGCCGGCGAGCCGAGGGCAAAGTACGTTCATACCTCGGAAAAAGGCCTGTGGGACCAGCCGACCAACCTGAACAACGTCGAAACCTGGGCCAACCTGCCCCTCATCGTTAACCGCGGCGCGGAATGGTACCGCACGATAGGCACGGCGGGCAGCAAGGGCACGAAGATATTCTC
>PLSJ01000346.1 GCA_003165115.1 Syntrophaceae bacterium
TCTTCTCCTTCTTCAGGGACGTCTGGTGGCTCTGCCACACCAATGATGCCGCGGGTGTGCTCAATGAAGACCTGGCGGAGACCATGAAGGATGCCGGGGCCGGGGGCGCCGCATGGGCGGAATCGTCCATAAAAAGGATACAGGAAATGTCAAGAACGCTTCGTTATAATATAAACAGGTGGCTCGCGATGGAAACGCTGATGCTCCACCTCGTGAGACCGGCATGAAGTCGTGCCGTGTAAAATTTGACTATCTGACGGGGACCGTCGAGCTGGAGGCGGTTGACGAGCTGAAGGCCGGCGACCAGGTCGTGTGCGACTTAGAGAAGGGCGAGTGCCTGGGTGTCGTGGCGACGGAGCCTGCCGAGGCCCGGAAGGAAGGGCTGCGCAAGGTGCTGAGGAAGGCGTCTCCCGAAGAAGTCGCCGACCACGAGGTCCTGAAGGGAAAAGAAGGCTCTGCCTTCGACCTGTGCAAGCGGAAGATCATCGCGATGAAGTTGCCCATGAAGCTCCTGCGGGCCGAATACCTGCTCAGGTCCACCAAGTTGCTCTTCTATTTTTTTTCCGAGGACCGGGTGGATTTCCGGGACCTGGTCAAGGAGCTGGCGAAAGAGTTCAAGGTGCGGATAGAGATGCGGCAGGTCGGCGTACGCGACGAGGCCAAGATCATCGGCGGCGTCGGAAACTGCGGCAACGTGGTCTGCTGCAAACGTTTCCTGAACAACTTCTCCATAGTCTCCATAAAGATGATGAAGGAGCAGAACCTCCTCCTCAACCCGTCCAAGATCTCCGGCGTCTGTGGGAGGCTCATGTGCTGCCTGGGCTATGAATACGGCATGTACGTGGAGCTGAAGAAGGACTTCCCCAAGGTGGGCAAGCGGGTGACGACGCCGCAGGGTGAGGCCAAGGTAATAAAGAACAACGTCCTGATCCAGACCGTCACGGTCGAGACCGGCGACGGGAAAGAGGTGACGTTCCCGGTGAAGGACGTGAAGCCGGTGAAGATCGGGGAGACCTAAGTGAACAAGCATTATTATATTACGACGCCTATCTACTACATCAATGACGTGCCGCACATAGGCCATGCCTACACCACCTGTGCCGCCGACGTGATGGCGCGTTACAAAAGGACCTGCGGCTACGAGGTCTTTTTCCTCACCGGGGTCGACGAGCATGGCCAGAAGGCCCAAAAGAGCGCCCTTGAGCAGGGCATCCAGCCCCGGGAGCTGGCTGACAGGATGCTGCCCAGGTTCGTCGACCTCTGGAAGCTCCTCTCCATCACGAACACGGGCTTCATCAGGACCACCGACGCCGCCCACAGAAAGGTGGTCCAGTACCTCTTTGAAAAGATTTACAAGAAAGGCGACATCTACCTCGGTGAATACGAGGACTGGTACTGTGTCCCCTGTGAAGGCTATTTTACCGAGCTGCAGCTCAAGGGGGGCAACTGCCCCGATTGCGGCAGGGGCGTGGAGCGTCTCAAAGAGGAGAGCTATTTCTTCGGGATGTCACGCTACGGCGAGCCGTTGCTCCGCTACCTGGAAGAGCACAAAGAGTTCGTCATGCCCGAGGTGCGCCACAACGAAGTGGCAAGCTTCGTGAAAGGCGGGCTGCATGACCTGTCCATAAGCAGGACCACCTTCGACTGGGGCATCCCCGTCCCCGGCAACCCTCGCCATGTGGTCTACGTCTGGTTCGACGCCCTGGTGAATTACCTTACCGGCGTGGGGTTTTTGAGCGATATGGAACTCTTCGAAAAGTTCTGGCCGTGCGACGCGCACCTCATCGGCAAGGACATTCTCAGGTTCCACGCGGTCTACTGGCCGTCCTTCCTGATGGCCGCGGAGCTTCCTTTGCCGAAGCAGGTCTTTGCCCACGGCTGGTGGACGGTAGAGGGGCGGAAGATGTCCAAGTCCCTGCACAACGTGGTGGACCCCGTCGAGATGGCGAACACGTACGGTGTCGACGAGTTCAGGTTCTTCCTGTTCCGCGAGGTGCCTTTCGGCCTCGACGGCGATTTTTCGCGGGACGCAATCGTTGCCCGCATCAACGGGGACCTCGCGAACGACTACGGCAACCTCGTCTCGCGCAGCGTAAACATGATCGGGAAATTCCTCGCCGGCAAGCTGGATTCACCCGGCCCTTCGGGGGGCACGGACAGCCACCTGATCGAGCGGACGCAGGCACTCCTGGCAGAGTACCAAAAGGAGATGGATGCCTTCGGCTTCTACAAGGCGTTGAACGCCGTGTTCGACCTGACCGGCCTCGTGAACAAGTATATAGACACCGAGGCGCCCTGGAAACTCGCCAAGGAGGACCCGGCGCGGCTTTCGACCGTGCTCTACAACATCTGGAACGGCGTCAGGATATGCACGCTCCTCCTCTACCCCTTCATGCCGTCGAAGACCGCTTCCGCCTGGCGGGCGCTGGGGATCAACAGGGATATCGAGAAGGCCGCCTTCGACGAGGAAAGGGTATTCTACCACGCGGGCGACCTCTCCCCCATAGACAAGATAGCGCCGCTTTTCCCACGTCGAGAAGGGTAAAGGGGTAGGGGGGGCGGCCGGGATCGGGGCACCCGCTACGCGGGTCGCACGCCTGGCACGGTCGCCGGGGCGTGTCCGGGNNCCATCCATCGAAAATCTCTCCGGCCTTGACGCTGCTCGGGGCGCCAAAAAACATCCTTCTTACCGCCTTTTACCCGTCGTTTAGGCTCTTCGGCACACCTTTTTCAGGAACTGCCTCCTCGCCGCCCTTTCCCGATTCCCTTCTCTTGCAAGCCTTTATAGAAGGGGTACACGAAAGTGCACGGTTTACAGGGGGGGGGTATGATTCCTGATTCTTCATTCGGAATGAACGGCCACGGCCGGCGAAGCGAAAAAGCGCCACACCGCCTTCGCGAACGGCGCCCTGGGNNGTTTACGACACCTTCGGAAACCGGCCGGAACAAGCACACGCTTAAGCCATATTAAGGGTCTCGAAATAGTGCTTGCATGCACCCCTCACCTTGAGGGGGGGCAGAATGCATGTCGAGACTATTCTAAGAGTCTTAATATCTCCGGACCTCTCGAAACGACTGCCCGGCCGAGTAAGATTATCCCCTGTTTCTCCCTATCCCGTCAAAGCGNNGACAACCAGGGGTGTCAACCAGGCATGACCAACCAGGGGCGACAACCAGGAGTGACAAAAGTGTAAAAGTCAACCTCTCGCCGGACAGTCAGCCCCTCTCTCGGGCATGATGTTAAGAACCCGTTTTCTTATCGGTTTATCGAGCTTCTTGATGTCATCTGGAACCTTGGGGACATTCTTCCGCAATTCAATAACTTTGTCCGTCCCCTCCTTACCGTTGGACTGGGCAATTCTCAACGGTAGACATCCTTTCGATCAGCGATGGAGATGATCTCTATCTTCTTGTCCGCGTCGTCAACGATATAGAGCACCCGATAATCGCCGACCCGTATTCTGATACCTTCGCGGCCGTGAAGCTTCTTGGCATTGCGGGGAAAGGGATTGTCCTTCAACGAAAGAAGGGCGGTGAGGATTCTATCGTGTATCTTTGTGGGCAACTCTTCCAGTTCTTTTTCTGCCGATCTTTTCAGGTAGACGGTATAAGACACGTCAGCCTTTCTTTCCTCTGTCTGAAAGATAGTCCTCCAAGGGACGCGCGGGTTCCCTGCGACGCTGTTCGATAATCGCCGCGTCCATCAGGTCTTCCCGAAATTCCTTGTCACTGAGCATCTTGTCAACCACGGCCTCTCTCGCCTTCTTCGGCAATGCACGAAATGCGGTCATGAATACTTCAGACGTTGCGTCTATGGTTGTCACGATGAATACCCCCTCTCCGGTTGATCTGCCATTATTATACTGCCCTCCGACCGGTCTCCGCAACCGTCCGGTTAACAGGTTGCGTGCCAGGAGCAAGGGTCGCAGCACTAAAAGCGGCAGGGAGGGGGCAAGGCTTTTTTGAAGAATAAGAGACGGACGCCCTTCGCAGATGCCATGAACCGCTATGTTGACGCGAAGAGAATCTGTTATAATATTTAGCACATGCCCTGAGATATGGAGGTTTTTGGGGACGATACCGAGAGTGAGAGAAGCCAGCTATGTCGGGGATTTCGTGATCAAAATCCGTTTTACCGATGACGTCGAGGGCGATATCAACCTTGAGGAAGACTTGGAGGGAGAAATATTCGAACCATTGAAGGATGCGTCGTATTTCAGACAATTTATTGTCCATCCCGAACTCCACACGCTCACGTGGCCAAACGGCGCGGATTTCGCTCCAGAATACCTCTATCAAAAAGTGAAACGCGCGGCATGACCGGCTATTCCGGGCGGCGCAGATCCCCGCATCCTGCAGGGCGGTAGTCAAAGGAAGAAGATGGTACGGCGACAAGCGGTGGAAAGCCGTCAGGTCAAAATAAAACCTTATAATTCAAGACCTGACCCCAGAGCCTTTCTTTTCATGTCGGCATTCTTCAATATCATCACACTTGACGATAAGTACCTTATAAGCTACACTTATAGAAATGCTAATCTTCCCCTTCGAGATCGAGTACTACACTACAAGGGAGGGGAAGAAGCCCTTTAAAGCCTGGCTGGAGAGTCTCAAAGATGTGACGGGAAGAGCCAATATCCGCGTGAGACTCGATCGTGCCCGGCTCGGCAGTCTCGGTGATAATCGTTCCGTCGGCGAAGGTGTTCATGAACTGCGGGTCGATTACGGACCGGGTTACCGCGTCTACTTCGCGATTGAGGGCAAGCGGCTCCTGCTGCTTTTGCTCGGGGGAGACAAATCGCGCCAGCACCGAGATATAGCAACTGCCAAGGAATACTGGCGAGACTACCAAGAGAGGAAAGAACATGACTGACTCTACCTCCTATCAAAAGGATTTGATCGAAGCGTTGAAAGACCATAAAGAGGCTGCGGCATACCTCAATGCAGCCGTCGAAGAAGGGGACCGTGCCGTCTTCTTGCTCGCTCTCAGAAACGTCGTTGAAGCGAACGGCGGCATGACCGCAATTGCCGAGAAGGCCAATTTGAGCCGCGAGAGCCTTTACCGCATGCTCTCGAAACGAGGAAATCCCGAAATCAAGAGCCTTCTCAGCCTTTTGCGCGCCATGGGGTTCAAGCTTTCCATTGAAGCAGAAGGTCATTTCAGCACTGCCGCCTAACGCCATGGTTGTTTCATGCCCTTCCGGCGTACAGGGCGGGCAAAGGGGACATCTTAAGTAATTAGATAACTGTTGGCACTCTTCTTCGCGCGAGCGGGCAGAGAATCGCCGACGACCGGGGGTATAAGGTACCGGAGAAAGGGCGAGGGAGGAGTTATTAACTTTCTGATTCCTGAGAAGTAAGTGCCGTTTCTGAAACGATCAAATCGTTACCAGCATAGCGAAGATCGGAATCTGAGATTTTTATGCAATCTGATCCCTGTCGACCGTAGGCGTCTCCTTTCTGCTATTTCCTCCAAAACTCGATGTAGATCTTTAGGGTTGACACGTTTATATTAAAACACGTATATTTGAATAATGAATGAGGCGGAACCAAAAGAGCTTGAATGGATCGCGGCAAGCCGGAGCGACATGCAGTGTTTGCCGCGTCCCGTGCAACGTGTCTTCGGTTATGCACTTTACGCGGCGCAATGCGGAGAGAGGCCGCCGGAGGCGAAGCCGCTCAAGGGCTTTGGCGGGGCGGGAGTCGTCGAACTGATTGAAGACTACGGGGGCGATACCTATCGGGCGGTCTATACGGTTCGGTTCGCCAGAAAATTTATGTGCTGCACGTGTTTCAGAAGAAAGCAAAGCGCGGGATCGAGACCCCGAAACAGGAATTGGACTTAATTCGCGAACGGCTGAAGCGGGCCGAAAATCTTTACAAGAGCGAGGGGAAGGAGGGCTAAGACATGAAACAAGAATCTGAAAAAAGCAGCGGTAATGTTTTTGCCGACCTGGGGTTCCCTAATTCTGAACAAGAGCTTGTGAAAGCCAAGCTGACGGTAGAGATTTACCGGCTTCTGAAGGATCAGGGCTTAACCCAAAGCGAAGCCGCGAAACTGCTTGGCACGACACAAGCACAAGTATCAACATTGATGCGGTGCCGTCCCGTGTCGGTCTCTGTCGGGCGCTTAATGGAGTTCCTGACCATACTCGGGCAAGATGTAGAGTTAACCGTCAAGCCGGCAGGAAAACAGAGCGCGGGAAAACGCGGGCGCATGTCTGTAACGGTGGAGGATAAGCGGCTGCACCTGTAATATAGGGCCGCCCATGACAGTATAACTTTCGTATAGGAAAGAACAGGGGTCATCCTATATGTGCACTAGTTCCCGCTAACTTTTT
>PLSJ01000192.1:0-6734 GCA_003165115.1 Syntrophaceae bacterium
CCATCCAGGTTTGCTCCTGTCGGTTCCACTGCCGGGGGCGATGAAACAGGAAAAAGAGATCGCCGGCAGGGCTTTTGTATTTGTCGTTCAGCGCCTCTATGGCCTGCCGGGCCAGTAACAGGAGCGCTTCATCCCCGGTCAGTTTCTCTTCGGGGGCATCCAGAAAGTCGGTAAGCAGGCCAAACCGCAGGTTATCGTTTCGGTTTGCCAGGAACCTGACTTCCAGGGCGTCGGCAAGATGTCCGATGTGTTCAGGGCTCGTCAACATGGTCGGGACCACGACCAGAGTGGATGATTCAGGAGGAATCCCTTTGGAGAAGTCCATTCGAGGCAGCGGATGAGGCGTGACAAGACGTGTCGTAAAGAGATTAACCAGTGCTATGGCGAGTGAGCTTACCGAGAAGAGCGAGAGCACGCCGACGATCCACAGCAGGGGGCCTCGCATGCCGCTGGATGCGGTCTCTGCGAGCATGTCGCCGGTGAAAACCAGCGCAAGAGAGAGACTCGAGCCCAGATAGAGCGGCAAAGGAAACCGGTGACCGATGCTTCTCACCATGTCGGCGACGGACGACCCGACCCCCGCGCGGGCTTTGAGCTGCGGCAGGCCCCCATCGATGAGGTAGAAACCGACGTGCCTCGCCCGGCCGTCACCGTCCGGCCCGGCGGCGGCCTCCCCGGCGAGACCTATCGCGAGACGGGCCACCTCGCTTTCCGCAAGGCCGCTCTTCTTTGCTATCTCCTCCACTACGTGACGGTATCGATCACGGGTGGCGAAATCCATTTTGCCATAGACCGAGGCAGGGTCTTCCCGCAGGGTATGCTCGACGGTGCTCATCCGTTCGACGAATTCTCGCCAGTCCATGGCGGAGAGGAACCGCAGGCTCCCGATGCTGTTGCTCATGGAAAGCTGGTCTGCCGCCTGTTGCTGGTTTTCCGATTGGACCAGTTGATCGATCGTCAGGTACGACCCGGAGAGCTGCTGCTCCATCCAGGTAAGGGGGAGCGCAAGAGGGGCGCCGTGTCCCTGGAGGCGACGGGTAAACTCCGCAACAAAGGAACTGACCAAAGGCGGATTTGATCGAGCCATGTCGGCAACTGTCAGGATCAGGCTCTTCGGGTCAGTTTCTGCCGTCTCTGTTATTTTGTCGGCCCAATAATCGGCGTGGTTCCGGTCGATCCTGTCAGTGGCGACCCGCATTGCGACCCGCCTGAGATTCTCGATCAATGCCAGACGGAGCATGATGGGAATTGCCCATAGTTCGCCCAGCCGCAGCGTGGCAACCGTCTGATAGGCCACGACGAAGCTTTCGAGACTCTCCGGGTCCACCCGGCCATCGCCGTGGGAAACCGTCTCCAGGGCGATGTCGTATACGCGGGGAAGCCCCTTGGACGGGCCGTCTTTGAGGCGGGGAAGCCCCTTGGCGTAACCTTTGGGCAGGAGCCTCTTCGCCGCCCTAATTTGTTCCTCGATAAGATAGAAGTTGTCGAGCAGCCATTCTCCGGCCGGAGTAATCCTGCGGCTTGCCTTCACGGCCTCAGCCACCAGGTCGCGGACTTCAAGAAGGATGGCTTCGTTTGCGGCAAGCCTTGCCAGCAACCTCTCCGGGGCACGGTCCTCGCCCACGGCGTACAGGGCCGCAAGGGTCCTGCCGTGCTGTTCCATCTGAGAAGCGCTGAACAGTTCCGACCGCAGCGGCGCATCCTCGCCGGCGCCCTCATTCGTGAGTGCGCTCCTGCGGAGGATGGCTCTTAAAGGGGAGAGGTTCCCAAGACTGGTTTTTGAGAAGCGCGTCACGCTAAAGCTTCCTCTGGACATGAACAATAAAAAAAGGGGAATGCAATTACGACCGCTGCCCCGGCCCCCCGCTCTTTTGCGATAGCGGGCGACATCGCTCCAAGCAGGGTGGATGACGGTACTTCAGTAATCTATATCTTTGCGGTCGATGTTGCCATCCTCGTCGTGGGGCGTGGGCTTTTCCCTGTCATGTTCTTTTCGCATTGCCGGGACACTTCCGGCCTCCAGAAATAAGAGTATTCGGACAAGCACGATCGGCCACGACGCATCGGGAAACAAGGTGGACACCCCGATACATCCCTTCCTTCCACAGACTGCTCCCGCAGTCTTGTTGCATCCAAAGTCGAGCCGTCCGAGCCCGTGGCCCCGGCTTCAGGAACATGCACTCTTTCACCTGTCGAGCGACTGCCGCAAATCCCATACAGTGTCGAACTTGCTCAGGTATGTCTTGGTCTCCTCGGGCAAAAGATAGGTCCATCCATCGGCGCAATTCCCCACAGACCTCTCCACTCTCTTCGAACCGCAATTGTATGCCGCAGCCAGATATCGCCCCACGGCGCATACATCGCCGCCGAGGGCACGAAGATAGTTGTCAGGGAGATCATTGAGGTCGGAATCAAAGAGTAGCAAGGAGGCCTTCGCCGCGTTCACGCGGCTCCTGCAGCGATTCGTCACCGCCAAGGGCAAAGCCGGAGCCCAGGGCAAAACACGCTGCAAATAAAGCAATGAAACTATACTTCAACCGGTGCATGTTCTTCTTTCAATATCCGCAATTCGCATTCCTCAACCCGAGGCGCCGATAATTGCCCGTTCCGGCCGTTTCAGCCTCAAAAATACCCGCAGGCCTCATATTGTGAAGAGGGAAGAAAGCGAGAGCAGTTTTGTTCAATACCTTGTACCGTCTATGTCTCGCGTTCTTCTCTGCCGTGCTTTCTCCCTGGCAAGAGAGTAAATAAGTTTCAAATCACCTATGGTAACATCGATGTAACTTCCAATCTCTTTAAGAGCGGCCCGCAGGTCCTCGTCAGTAAGTTCACAGTCATACGTGTCTTTTTCGCTCTCGCCCACAGAAACCTCCATTCTTTCCTTGTGAAGTGCTGTCAAAAGTTATGCATAGCTCCTATTCCGTCACTACCCCGTGTTCGTGGACGCTTGCAGATACACAAGATGGTTCAACGGCCGCTGTTTATCCGCCGTCATGAGGCGGCCGACGACGGTGAACAAACCTTATTTCGTCCAGTGCGGCCTCGCAGGCGCCGATGGGCTTTTCACGCGCTCCATCTCTTCGTGGTATGCCCTGGTAATATCCTTTCTGCTCACGAGAGCGATAACCTTTCTCGGATCGTCTTTGCTCACGACCGGCAATTCCCTTACGTCAAGGTCAGCCATGACCCCCAGTGCCGTGTTAACTGTGTCGTCCATCGTGACGGTCGTCACTCCTCCCATGGCAATATCCTTGGCCAGGAGAAGGCTGTGCACTTCCTTGTCTGCCATCGCCTGGCGCAGGTCGGTCATGGAGATGATCCCGGTCAGATTCTCCTCCTTGTCAACAACCGGGAAATCTTGTTGATTTGAGGCCAACATGAGGCGAAGAATCTGCTCGAAGGGCATGCCCTCCGGAATCGCCTCTACCTTGCGGTCTTCCACGACAGCGTTTCTTACGGTAAGGTGATCCATGATATCGACCACGAAATCCCCGATATGGGCCGGGGAATCTACCCTTGTCGGCACCTGTTTTTCATAGAGCGACACCCTTCCGAGCAGGAGGTACGATAGGGATGAGACTATCATCATCGGAACAATGAGGCTGTAGCCGCCGGTCATTTCGGCAACCATGATGAGGGCAGCGATCGGGACTTTGGCGACGCCGGCGAAGAAACCCCCCATGCCGACTAGGACGAAGGCTGAGGGCTCGGTCACGATGTGAGGGAAAAAACTGTGACAGGTATCCCCGAAAGCACCGCCGAGCATAGAGCCTATGAAGAGGGAAGGGGCAAACACGCCGCCGCTTCCACCGGAGCTGATGGTGCACGACGTCGCAATGATCTTTGCAAAAATGAGCGCTGTCATCAACAAAACGGCGAGGTGGCCATCGATGGCCGACTGGATCCACGTGTAACCGCCCCCTAGTACCTGAGGCAGGAAAACGGCGATGAGTCCTACCATCAGGCCGCCGATTGCCGGTTTCACCTGGCGGGGGAGATTGAGCCTTCTGAAAAACCAGTCGCGTAATCCATAAAAAAACCAGACGTAGGGGAACCCGACAACTGCGCAAAGCACGCCCAGAACGGCATAGAACGGGAGTTGGGCAGGAGTGGCAAGGCTAAACTGAGGGATGTGAAAGATGGTCGCATTACCGTCATGGAAGGTAAAAACCATGAAAGCTACGATTGAGGAGAGGATGCAGGGGATGAGGGCCTCGAATTCGAAGCCCTCTTTCCGGTAGAGCACTTCGGTCGCGAAGAGGGCTGCGCCCAGAGGCGCCTTAAAGATGGCGCCGATTCCTCCCGCCGCGCCCGCAAGGAGCATCATGCGTCGTTCCTTATCACTGACCCTCAAGAGGGACGCCAAAAATGAGCCGAACCCCGCGCCTATCTGCGCAATAGGTCCTTCCTTTCCCGCCGAGCCTCCCGAGCCTATGGTGATGGCGGACGCGATGGTCTTGATTACCGGTACCCGCCTTCGGATGACCCCCTTTTTTCTATGGAAGCTGTCGATCATGGCGTCGGTTCCGTGCCCCTCCGCTTCAGGGGCGAAGGTGAACACGAGCAGTCCGGAAATAAGTCCGCCCAGCGCGGGAATCAGTATCATCACCCAACGGCTGAGAGGAACGCCAAGGAAATGATGCCCGGTCGACGATGGCGGGAGCACGAACCCGATCAGGTCCTGCATAAAGAACTGGGTCCCGGTTTTCAGGAGAAAATTGAAAAGGATAGCGCCGAGCCCCGATACGACGCCTATGAGGATGCCGATCAACGTTCCGCGCCAGATGCGCTTCATTCTTCTCGGATGAAATGATTTAGTAAGCCCGGCAATCATCGCACAGTACCAGAATTTTATGATTTAATAAAATAACATGTCGTGTCGCCTGACTATTTCTGCGCGCGACAGATGTTATTCCCGTTCATCGTCTTGTCGAAAATGGCACAACTTCGCTGTCGGGCTCACGCAAGCCGGGCCCTGGGGCAGGCTACCGCCTGCTCGTCTTCCCCAAGCTGCACCTGCACCAGCCCGGCAAAATCCGACAATTGGCGCACGGAAGTATCGTCTCTCCCGACGTGCCCCGTCACGTTGGTTATTTGACCGGCTCCAAATGGGCCCTTCTGTTCTTCTCCCACGCCGCTTCGTTGTGGCCGGGGTCGACAGGTCTTTCCTTGCCGTAGCTCACCGTATTGAGGAGTGCCGCATCAGCGCCGAGAGTTACCAAATAACTTTTCGTGGCATCTGCCCTTTTCTGACCGAGAGCGAGATTATATTCCACCGTGCCCCGTTCGTCGCAATTGCCCTCCACTCTCACGCGTGTGCCTGGATTCGCTTTGACCCAGGAAAAGTCTTGCTTCAGTATCTCTGCGTCCTGGGGCCTTATGAAGTACCTGTCAAAATCGAAGTGGACATCTTTAAGCATCACGGCCGATACCGCCGCCCCCTCTTTACCCAGAGCGGATGCAGCCTGGACTTGCTTCTCGACTTCAGATGGGCCGGGTTTTGCCACTGCGGCAGACGGCGCGGGCGGCGCTTGTTCGCCTCTCATGGATTGATAAAAACATCCGCAACCGCTGAGGCTCACCACAAGAACCCCGACCAGTAAAACTAACCGTATGGATCCCACCCTTATCATTTCTCCTCCTGATAGTAAGATTTATCGGAATACCACGTTATTATCATTGAAAACCTCACTCCTGATCGAAAAAAAACGTCACCTTTACATTTTCCGCCTCCGCCATTTCCGCAAGCCTCTTGACCGATTCATAGATGATGTTCAATTCATTCTCACTCAACTTCATTAAGCCGTAGATCATTTTGCCCTGGATGGGGTTTGGCGCCTTCGCGGCCAGATCTTGCCCCGCAGGAGTCAGTTTCACCCTCACGACTCTTCTGTCAACGGAATCTCTGTCTCTCGCGACATAACCTTTGTCTTCCAAGCGATCGACCACACCAGTAACAGTGCTCGGATGCAGATACATCTTCCTGCTCAGGTCGCCGAGGGGCAGGCCTGCATGCTGGGAGACTATTTTCAGCGCCCAGAGCTGCGGCCCGGTTATGCCAAAGCTGCTTGACACCTCTTGAGAGTAATCCTCTATGGCCTTGAAGATTCGGCGCAGAGACTGCATGGTTTCGGAAATCTGTGCATCGCGGCTCATCGAGGCCATCTGCGCCCCTCCCGTAGATGAGAGAAATAGTTGCACACAAACTATTGGCATACAAAATAATGCTTACATATATTTATGTTTGAAAGCGGGCTTTGTCAAGGACAAAATATCGTATTAACGGAGGGCAACTGAAAAACACGATGCGAAGGTGAATTATTTGAAGACGGAGAAACTTCTGTCCCCCAGGCTCGGTCCAGCGACTACAGGTCGGGAATCCCATCCAGAAGGTTGCGAAGTTTTATCGGATCGATGATGGTTAAGGCACCCCTTTTCTTTCTGATAATATCGGCCCTCTCGAAATCGTTCAAGATAGTCGTTACCCTCACCCTTGATAGCCCTGTAAGATTCGCCAAATCCTGATGAGTAATCCCTTTCCGTATGGTGATCCCCTCAGTGCCCTGCTCTCCAATCTCTGTTGCGAGGCTCACAAGGATATGAGCGATCCTTCGCCGGGCGTCAAGGAAGGCGAGGTCTTCGACCTGGAAACCTAAGGATCTGAATTTTCGAATGATTCTTTTAATGATCAAAAAGGCGACCCTGGGGTGTGCTTCTATAACCGATTCCGCCGC
>PLSJ01000192.1:6761-6984 GCA_003165115.1 Syntrophaceae bacterium
CCTTTCGGGTCCCAGACGACGTAAGGGGAATCTGAAATGCTTTCAGTTATACAAGGCCCTTGCCTTCACGCGTTTTTGAAGCAAGAAACGCACGTGTTTAATGCTGAGAAGGTATGTAACACGTTTTACATAAAAATGGAAGGTCCGCCCGCGCCCGACTGTCTCGACCTCTACTCTCCCTGTTCTCCTAAAAACCGGTGGACCAGATAATGCCGTTCTTCGC
>PLSJ01000512.1 GCA_003165115.1 Syntrophaceae bacterium
GTTCCTGTTTATCTTTTTCCCGCATGTAATCGGCATTCTTGACCTTGTCTTCAATGCTTTCTATCGTTGTCCTGATCATTCGGCGCTCCTCACGCTTATTTTATTTCGTGCTGCCCCTCTCACCCGGAAGGGGACCTCAAAACTCCCCTAGGGGCCGGCAGACAGTGAAGTCGAAGGGCTCGACAACGAGCCTTTCGTACACGGGACCGGTCGTCCCGCTCACAAGGGCGAAGGGTGTGGCGATGATGCTTAGCCCCGAGCCGATGACGAGACCGATGAAGCTGATAGGGCGCACGATGAGGAGGTCTGCGATCATGGCCCCTCCGGTTGGCGGCGGGACGACCGTATCCATCGGGTACGGCGTGCCCCGCGTTTCCATCAGGTACGTGGTTTCGCTCGCGTCAGTTGCGTAGAGGGACGGCACCGCGCACAAAAGCAGTAAAAGAACGGTGAGGCCGGCCAATCTTCTTCTCATGGGAATCCTCCTCGTCTTGTTTTCCTTCAAATTAGGCTCCCGATACCGGGCGTCGTCCAAAGCCTCCGCGCTCTGCGTCATTTCACCGCGTCCGAAAACGGCAGCACGCGCGCCAGGTCCCTTTTGAAACTCCCGGCGTCCCTGAAATGCATGGCGTTCCAGCCTTGTGCCGCCGCCCTTTTCACATGCTCTTCAGTATCGTCGATGAACAGGATCTCCCCGGGCTTCCTGTGAAGGATTGCCGCCACATCGTCAAAAAGGGAGGGCTCCCGCTTGCTCTTCCCGAGATGAAAGGAATTGAGCACGCGGTCGAAGTGGCGGGAAAAATGGGTGGCATTGTCTATCTCGTCCAGCCAGTCCGTCTGGTCGCTTAGTATGCCGGCATCGAGGCCCCGCGTCTTGAGCCGGTCCGCCTCGTCTATCATATCGGGTCTCAGGGCGAGGCGTGAAATAATCTCCTCCCGAAGGTCCGCGTCCGCGCCGTGTACGCCGGTGGCCCGCCTGAGGGCGTCCCAGTACGCGGCTTCCGGCGCATGGCCCGTGACGTAGCCGGTCTCGTAGATCAGCTCGCGGGCAACGGTAAAGAACCGTTCGGGGTCGATGCCGTTCTTGGCCGCTATGACGCGGAGGCCCTTCCTGAAGCCCTCTTCGGCAATGACGCCGCCGAAATCGAATAAGACCGACGTGATCACGGAAGACTCCTTCCCGGCATAGGGTCGCCTCATTCCCCCGGCGAGCCCGGAAGCTCCGGGGTTCGATAAGGCGCTATAAGTAATATAACACCATGCAAGCCGAAAGGGAGGGAGGAAAACGCCGCAAGGCCCATGCGCACGACGCCTTGGCGGACAAAGTCCTTGACACTCTCCCTGTTTTGGCGCCATCGGTCCGCGCCGGAACTATTGCCCGGTCACGTCCCGATCTGCTACACTGCTCCATGCCTCCGGTTGGCGGGACATCCTGATGCCGCGTGCCGTTCCCCCCTATCTTGCCGTATACCTCAAGCCCCGCATGGTGCTTATGGCGGTGCTCGGGTTTTCCTCGGGCTTTCCGCTGGCCCTTACCGGCAGCACGCTCCGGGTGTGGATGACGAAGGCGGGCATCGATCTCCATACCATAGGCATCTTTTCCCTCATCGGCCTGCCCTACGCGCTCAAGTTCCTCTGGTCTCCCTTCATGGACCGCTTCGTGCCGCCCTGGCTGGGCAGGAGGCGGGGATGGATCATACTGGTCCAGTTCGTCCTTTTGGTCGGCATCGGCGGCATGGGCTTCATCTCGCCCGGCTATTCCCTCGCGGCGCTTGCCTGCCTCGCCTTCTTCGTCGCCTTCGGCTCCGCGTCCCAGGACATCGTCATCGACGCATACCGGACAGACCTTTTACGTGAGGAAGAGCGCGGGGCCGGGGCGGCGGCTTCCGTCTTCGGCTGGCGGATCGGCGCGCTGGTCTCCGGCGCCGTCGCCCTCATCCTCTCGGACCTCATCGGCTGGCAGAGCACGTACCTGCTCATGGCCGGCTTCATGATCGTGGGGATCGTGGGCGCCGTGTTCGCGCCCGAGCCGGATACGGCGGTGACCGCACCTATGAGCATGACGGAGGCGGTGTGTGGGCCTCTCGCGGACTTCTTTTCCCATCGGTCGGCATGGATGCTGCTCATTGCGATCGTCCTCTACAAGCTGGGCGACGCCTATGCGGAGACCCTGACCTCGGTCTTCTACATTCACCTCGGCTTTACCCCAAGCGACGTAGGGAAGATCACGAAAAGTCTGGGCCTTGTCTCGCTGCTCGCCGGGGCGGCCATCGGCGGCTCTCTCATGGTGCGGCTCGGGCTTTTCCGGTCGCTGCTCTCCTTTGGGGTGCTTCAGCTCGTGTCGCTGCTGTCGTTTACCGTCCTTGCCTGGATCGGCAAGAGCTACGCCGTAATGGCCTTTGCGGTGGGTTTCGAGAATCTGGCCAGCGGCATGGGCACCGCCGCCTTTATGGCCCTTCTCATGGCTTTGTGCAACAGGCGCTATACCGCCACCCAGTATGCCTTGCTCTCGTCGCTGGCAGCGTTCGGCCGCCTGGCCGTCGCTCCCACGTCCGGCTACGTGGTGGAATCGGTCGGATGGGTAGGTTTTTTTACCGTGGCCGCGCTCATGGCGCTCCCCGGACTCCTGCTTCTCTGGCACCTGCGCGCCGATATCATCGGGATAGCCGGGCGGCAGGCACGACCGCTGCCTTAAATGCGGGGCCGCAGCACCACTATCCCCGGTTTCCCCTCGATATAGGTCCCGAAGTCCTCGTCGACCACCTGATTCGCCGTCGAGGACGCGTGGCGCAGCAGCGCGCGGGCATCCCGCCTGATGAAGATGCCCACGTGGGAGACGTCCAGGCCCTCCGCCGGGGCATATATCCCGATGTAGTCGCCTGTCCCGATCATGTCGAGCGTCCGCCCGTCGAGGCCGCCTTCGGGAATGAAAACGATCTTTCGCTCGACCGCGGGTATTCCGGGCAGGATCGGTGCGCCGTCGCCGCTCCTGTTGAGGGTCTTTATGACGACAGACGCTTTTTCGCGTCCTATCCGGCCGGTCACGTCCTCCACCCTGTCCGATGCGGCCCAGTCGGTGAAGAAGTGGTTCCGCGCCCCGTACGCGACCGTACCCGACTTGTACCGCACCTGCTTTAAGGTGCGCCGGAATTCGGAAAGGGTGCGGGATGAGCGCATCGATTCCACATAATCGAGGTACGTGAAACAATCGACCGCCCCGAGATCGACGACGAGCACCTCCGGTACGTCGGGCGATCCGATGAGCGTAGACCTTCCGTAAGGCACGCCCAGGAAACGGCCGGAAATAAAGTCTATCCTGGCGGGCAGGCCGGCGATTGCAGCGGCGGCGGCCAGCATCCGGTTCATCTGCCCGGCGCTCCACGGACCGGGGCGCATCTCCTCACCTGCCTTGATTGCGCGATGTCCCATTCACGTGAAGATATATCGTTTCGATGGGCAAGTCAAAAGGTTTGACATTGCGGTGTTTTGCGGATATCTTGTGAAAAATCGGTAAAGGAGAGGATCGATGGTTCGGGCAAAGTTATGGCTCCGGTGCGCCGCCATGCACGACCCTGTCACCCCCACCCTCGTGCAGCCCGCCGTCGTGGGCTGGGAGGCGAAGAGGAGGAGGGTCGATCTCACCATAGAGAGGCCTTTTTCCGGCGAGGAGCTGCTTCGCCGGATGAAGGGCTGGGTGACGACCGACCCGGGAGAGGTTATCGAGGTGGTAAAGAAATACGGGCGTCTGAAGGTGCTGGACGAGAGGGAGCTTGTGATCGAGCTCGAGCAGCAGGACGCCCTGTCGAGGCTCCAGGCGGAGCTTGCGGAGACCTTCAAGGGCGAGGTGGACGCCGAGCCGGTGGAGCGGAATAAGGGCTAAAGCTAAGAGGGAAGGCCGCCATAGGCCCTCGCGCAAGGCGCTTATGCCGTGAAGAGCCCCAGGAAGTCCTGGAGGAAGTGTATCACCATGGGGGCGACGAGGCTCTTCCTCCACATATAGACGCCGGACAAAAACAGCCCGATGAAGAAGACCGCGACCACGCCGACAATCCCCTCATAACCGTGGCCGAGAGAGAATATCAGGGTAGAAAGGAGCACGGCCGCCGGCCGGCTCCGGAAGGCGGCGGTGAAGCGCAGTATCATGTAGCCCCGGAATATAGTCTCCTCCGAAACCGCGACGACCACGACGAGCACAAAGGCGAGGACGTACCCGGCGCGGGAATGGGGGATAAGAGAAGGGGGAAGGGGGTGCGAAGGCAGCGAGACACCCGCGGCCGAGAACGCCTGCTGGATAAGGATAACCGCGAACGACATCAGGAGGAACAGCCCGGCCCCCAGGATCGCCTCTCTTCCCACCCGGCTTCCCACCCACCCGAAGCGCTCCCATGATTCACCGTTCCTCCATGCGAAGAAGGCGATGAGGGAGAGGAACGCCAGGTTGTGGAGGATGGTCCCGGCCGCGGTGACCGTGAAGCCGGCGCCGAGCTGCCTTGCGCCGAAGTAAGGGAGCAGCAGCGACGGAAAGACGAGGAAGAGGAAGACGCCCACCTCAACGAGCTGCCCCTTCGCGGAGAGCGCGCACCCCTCGTCATTCATCGGATGATCGTCCATCAAGCCTCCCTGTCCGGGGGCGTGCTGCCGGCACGGACCCCTACAATTCAATTATAGCGCGAGAGGCCCGCCCCGCGCACGGCAGGGCACAGACATGTGGGAAACTCATCTGTCCGCCATACGGTCTCGTTCAAGGTGGGATGTCCACATGTTGCGTGCCTTGTCCGTGCATGCGCACTATGACAAAACCGCGCGCGGTTCCTATACTATAGTAAATAAATGACGAGGGAGGTTGGGATGGCCAAATTTCTGCACGCGAAGCATAAATTGTTCAACCTTGAGAACGTGGACTACATCGATATCGGCGAGGGGAAGACGCACAAGGTGAAGATCGTCTTCAGCGGCTCGAACACTCTTGAGTTCAGCGGTGACGAAGCCGAGCAACTGAGGACCTACCTCGCCGAGCTGGACGTGGTCGACCGCCTGCCTTTCTTTTCCTGAAAAAAGCGGTCCAGAGCCCGGTTATGTGCGTCAGCCCCACGCAAAGCCTTCTCCCGTCGGGAAAAAGAAGGAGAGAAGGCTTTGCGGGGCAGTCGTGTCGAAACGCTCAGCCGTGGATGATCGAAAAACCGGTGAAACCGCCTGATGTTTCCCGCCACTCCACGTCCACGTTTTCGACGAAAGCCCCTTTCGGGCCGCGCCTGCACCACTCGATGAGTCTCTCGATCTCCTTCTCTTCGCCCTCGCAAACGATCTCGACGGAGCCGTCCGGCGGGTTCCTCACGGTGCCCGAAAGCCCCAGCTCGTCGGCCTTTCGCCTTGTGCTGTAGCGGTAGCCGACGCCCTGGACAATCCCCGTTACAACTATTTTTACCCTTCTTATCATTGATTTTCTGTTGATTGGGTGCCCGTTTGTATTATACTTAGTAGCATAGTCGATCTTGCGAAATCAACTCATTTCGGGTGGAGGAAAGTGGATGTTCAGAGTTGGTGTTGACATAGGATCTGTAAGCGTGGACGTCGCGGTGCTTGATGAAAAGGGGGATATCGCCGAAGAGAGGTACGTGCGCCATAGGGGCAAACCGATCCATATGGCGGGCGCGGTGCTCGAAGAACTCCAGGCAACATACGGGAGCGCGATAGAATTCGTGGGCGTGACGGGCACGGGCGGCAAGACGTTCGCGCAGCTCGTCGGGGCATCGTTTACCAACGAGATTATCGCCCTGACGAAGGCGTTCCATCACCTCCTGCCCCAGGTGGGAAGCGTCGTCGATATCGGAGGGGAAGACTCCAAGTTCATCATATTCGACATGGATGGTGGGCGTAAACGCTTGCGGATAAAGGACTTTTCCATGAACACCCTGTGCGCCGCGGGCACTGGCTCCTTCCTGGACCAGCAGGCGACGAGACTCGGGTTCACCATCGAAGAGTTTGCCGATATCGCCCTCAAGGCGAAGAACACACCGAGGATCGCCGGAAGGTGCACGGTCTTCGCGAAATCGGACATGATCCACCTGCAGCAGATCGCCACGCCCGATTACGAGCTGGTGGCCGGCCTCTGCTTTGCCCTCGCAAGGAACTTCAAGAGCAACATCGCCAAAGGCAAAGAGGTGAGGAAGCCCGTGGCCTTTATAGGCGGGGTGGCGGCGAATGCGGGCATGAGGAAGGCGATAAGAGAGGTCTTCGCGCTGGAAGACCAGTTGATCGTGCCCGAGCATTTCACCTCGATGGGCGCTCTCGGCGCCATATTCGCCGTGATGGACGAGCCGCGGCAAAAAGTGCGGTTTATCGGCATGGGCGGCATAAAGGAGTATCTGGCCAGGGAGGAGACGGCGGAGTCCCACGAGCCGCTGGTCATATCGGAGGCCAATAAGCACGTGACCTACGAGGTGAAGAGACCGGAAAAGATGGTGCGGGCCTACCTCGGCGTGGACGTCGGCTCCATCAGCACCAACCTGGTCCTCATAGACGAGCAGAAGAACGTACTTGCCAAGAGGTACCTCATGACGGAAGGGAGGCCCCTGGAGGCGGTGAAACGCGGGCTCGACGAGATAGCCCGGGAAGTAGGGATGCGCGTCGATATCCTGGGCGTGGCGACCACGGGGTCCGGCCGGTACCTGACGGCGGATTTCATCGGGGCAGACCTCGTGCGCAACGAGATCACCGCCCAGGCGGAGGCGGCAATCGCGATAGACCCCGAGGTAGACACGATCTTCGAGATCGGCGGACAGGACTCCAAATATATCAGCATCGACAACGGGGTGATCGTCGACTTCGAGATGAACAAGGCGTGCGCCGCGGGCACGGGCTCCTTCCTGGAAGAGCAGGCGGAGAGGCTGGGCATATCCATCAAGGACGAGTTCTCGGCGCTCGCCCTCAGCGCGAAGAACCCTACCAAGATGGGCGAGAGGTGCACGGTCTTCATCGAGTCGGACGTCATGCACCACCAGCAGGCGGATTCGAAGACGGACGACATCGTCGGGGGCTTGTGCTATTCGATAGTGCTCAACTACCTGAACAAGGTCGTCGGTGACAGGAAGGTGGGGAAGAGGATATTTTTTCAGGGCGGGACCGCGTTTAACAAAGGCGTCGTCGCCGCCTTCGAGAGCGTCTGCGGCAAGCCGATTACCGTGCCTTCGCACCACGACGTGACCGGGGCGATAGGCGCCGCCATTCTGGCCATGAAGGAAAAGAACTGGGAGAAGAGCGGGTTCAAGGGGTTCGACCTGAGCAAGCGGTCGTATGAGATCGACACCTTCGAGTGCAAGGGGTGCGAGAACCTCTGTGAGATCAGGAGGGTGACGTGCGAAGGTGAGTCACCGCTCTACTACGGCAGCAGGTGCGAAAAATACGACGTGGTGAGGCGCGTCAAAGGGCTCGAAGGGAAAGACCTGTTCAAGGTCAGGGAGGAGCTGCTGCACGAGACGAACGGACGGAAGGATAACGGCGGGGAGGTGATCGGCCTGCCGAAACTCCTCAACATGCACGAGCTTCTGCCCTTCTGGCGCAATTTTCTCGCGGAAATTGGTTTTTCGGTGGTCCTGTCGGATGCGACCAACAAGAAGACCATCAAAGAAGGGGTCGAGAACATTATCGTCGAGTCATGCTTTCCCATCAAGCTTGCCCACGGCCACATCCTCAACCTCGTGAACAAGGGGATACGCAGGGTTTTCATGCCGAGCGTGATAAACCTCAAGCAGCAGTCCGAGAGCAAGATGAACGCCTTTGCCTGCCCCTATGCCCAATCGCTCCCCTATACGTCGAAGGCTTCCATCGATTTCGACGGACTTGGCGTAAAGGTGGAGTCCCCGGTGGTCTTTTTCGGCAAAGCCAAGACCGCGCTCGCCAACCTGACGGCCTTCGGAAAGACCCTCGGGAAATCGAAGAAGGAGATCGCCGATGCCTTCGCCGTCGCCAACGGAGCCCAGGACCGGTTTTACCGGGCCTGTCTCGACGAGGGGTCGAGGTTCCTGGCGGGCATAAAGCCCGGCGAGAAGGTAATGGTACTCGTCGGAAGGCCCTACAACAGCATGGACCCGGGGGCCAACCTTAACGTCCATAAGAAGCTGTCGGACCTGGGCGTCATGTCCATCCCCATCGACATGCTGCCTCTCGGCAGCGTGGCGGAAGACGAGGACCTGAAGGACATGTACTGGGGCTATGGGCAAAAGATCCTGAGGGCCGCGAAGATCATCAGGTCCAACCCCAACCTCTACGCCGTATATATCACCAATTTCGGCTGCGGCCCCGATTCGTTCATCACCCATTTCTTCAAGAAGCTCATGGAAGGCAAGCCGTTTTTGCAGCTGGAGATTGACGAGCACAGCGGCGACGCGGGCATCATCACCCGCCTGGAGGCCTTCCTCGACAGCAT
>PLSJ01000025.1 GCA_003165115.1 Syntrophaceae bacterium
CTCCGGTGGTATGACAGCAAGATCAATAACGGTATCCTGGAAGGACTCAACAGCCTGGTCCAGGCGGCCAAGGCGAAGTCGCGGGGCTACAGAACCTTCTAGAAGCTCAAGACCATGATCTACATGCTCACAGGGAAGCTGGACTACAGTAAAGCTGGGTTACCCATTTGAAGTGAGAAGGAACCAACATATACGTATGTCATACAAACATTTGCGTTACGGTGTCAAGAGTATTCGTCACTATTCCCGACAAACATTTCGGGCCTGCAACTGTGCCATTTTCAACGCTCTCCGTGGGCACGATTTTGCATAAGGCGTTCACCTTCCTTCCGGCTTTTTGCCCGGCCACTCGATTGACATAACCGAAACCGTGTATATCTATAGAATTATGGGCGATAAGTGCAGGAGGACCGTGAGAAACGGAGTTGCGGCCGGTAAAGTCAATAGCAGCAAGGAGGTGTGGAATGAGAAAGTTTTTGCTGATCGCGCTGCCGGGGCTCTTAATCTGCCTGCCATTCGCAGTCGTTAATGCTGCAATGGCGCAGGGTCCGGGCTCCACGTACACCGGTCCCGGCGTGCCGGGCCAGCCGGGTGCGCCGGGTAACTACGGCGGCACAAGCGCACCGGGCCAGCCAGGTGGCTATGGCGGCACGGGCAGCCAGATGGGCACGGGCAACGGCGGTGGCAGTGGCAGTTACGGTGGCACGAGCGCACCGGGCAGCACGGGCAGCCCGATGGGCACCGGCAACGCAGGCCAGGGGGAGTAACGGTCCTTCCTCTCGCACCCGTCGCCGCTTTGCGGCTGGTACCTTCTGAATCAAAGAAGGCTGACCGCTACCGAGGTCAATGAACAACTTGCGGGTCGGCTTTCCGTGCTTCTCCATCGTCAAAGAGTATGAGGCCGAAGAACGACACGGTATCTTTGCCGTTATTGTAGGGCATATCGAACTTCCGGGCGAGAGCCATCACGTCAATACCATAGGCTTCCATGGAGGAAAGCGCCAGGTCGGGGTGCCTGCAGGGCTCGTGGTCCAGATAGGCGCACCTTGGGCATATTTTGCAACACCCGGCGTGAAGGGGCAGCATCTCTCTTATTTGGCGGTCGTCCGCCATCTTTGCAAAGATAGCCCGCAAGACCTGTTCGTGGACCCTCATTCCCGCGAGCATGCCCTCCATGTCAAAGGGATCTGAAATGGGATGAACGGTCTGGAAAAGGAGACCCCGCCTGAAGCTCCTCACTTTCTTCTCCAGGTCCCCTATGGGACCTATGGCCGGAGGACCCATCCAGTTAGTATCGTACCTCCCGCAGGCGTTTCGCTCGCACGCCTTTCTGAATTCTTCATGAAATTCGATGTCACCCGTTGCCACCACGGCGGCGCGGGCTGCATGCGATTTCTCGGCATCGTTGATAAGTTCGTCCGGCGTGGTCTGCATAAGTCAATGTCTCCCGGAAAAGGGGTCCTCCCCGCACAGAGGAGCACTCCTTGTGTGTTTATAGGCATCATAGGATGCATCGGTTTTGCGCCTGTGTACACTCTCCCACAGCGGACCGGGGGCACGGGTTCACCCTTTCGCCATTTCACATTCGACCTTCGGGTACCGCTCCTCCCCGACGATCAGTGGATCGATCACAACGACCACTATATTATCACGTCCCCGGCGCGGAATGGAGAATAGGCTCCTGCAATTTTACTGCAAAAGGGCAGGTTAGTCATGCGGAAACGGGCACACACTTATTGACAATCCCGGCGTCTGTGCTATACTAAACCCAACACGGGGCTGTAGCTCAGCTGGGAGAGCGCATGACTGGCAGTCATGAGGCCGAGGGTTCGATCCCCTTCAGCTCCACCAATTCTTTCAAGTACTTACGAGTCATTGCCGGGCGCCCTTCAACCAAATTGTCATAAAATTGTAGTACACCCTATTCTCCCGCCGCCTGTTTTCTGGTCCTCTTCGGGGTGCGCTTCCCATCGAGGGCGACCACGACGTCGCGGAGCGAATCCACGGAGAAGTGGGTGTAACGACGCAAGACCTTCTCCGACTTGATGCCCATCAGCTCGCCTATCTGCCTCGAATTCTTACCCGCCTGACCAAGCCTGGTGCCGAAGGTATGCCTGCCGCCGTGAAAGGTGAAGCAGGGCGTGATGCCCGCCCCTGCTTCGTTTGCTTTCAGCACGGCGGCCTTGCACTCCTTCTGGATCCTGCGGGCCTGGTACCTCCCTCCTTCGGAATCAGGAAAAACATACGCGTCCCTGCCGGGGTTGCCCGCGAGTCTCCGCGCGCACATCCCACACAGCGTGTCGTTTAAGGGCAGGGTCCGCGCCTCGTGATTCTTCGTCTTGAACACGGAGAGCGTCCGGTTGCGGAGATTCACCTGAAAGACCTTGAGATCGAGCACCTCGTGCTCCCTCAGACCCGCATGGATGCTCAGCGTCATCATGTCCGCGAGGTTGCCGTCCATGAGATCCCTAGACACGTCCAGGAAGATGGCCTGCTGACGGTCGTCGAGCCACATGTCCTTGATGTTGTTTTCATCCAGTTTTGCAATCTCCCCGCACGGATTGTACCGCATCCAATGCCACGGCTTCACGGCAAGGCTCATCGCTTTCGAAAGCGTCGAGAACTCCCGGTTGATCGTTGCCGGCATTGCTCCCTCGTCGACCAGCCTCATCGTCATGTACGAAGATATGGCGTCGCTGTCCATCTGGGCCAGGGTCCACCCGGCAAACATCTTGTCGAGGTGCTTGAAACTGCGCGCGTACATGAGCCGCGTGTTGAGCTCCCTCGTAGGCGCATGGTCCCTCATGAGGCGGTCCCTGAGCTCGTCGTACCTGTGCTGCTTCGATCTGTCCACGTCAAACCATGTGTTTTCCACAAGGCTGACCTGGATTTTCGCCCAGACCTTCTCCGCGAGATTCTTGTCCTTTGTCCCCGTGGTTCTGTATTCCGCCCTGCCGTTCACCGTAA
>PLSJ01000067.1 GCA_003165115.1 Syntrophaceae bacterium
TGGAACTGCGGAAGATGGGCTAGGGAGGGGGTCGACGAAAGGGGATTTTTGCCCCATAAGACGATACATCTGCTGTTTTCATAGTCGGCGATCGGCATGGCGCCGTAAGTGATGATGTTGGCCATCGACTTTGACTCGTGGCAGTGGCTGCCGCTGGTCGAAAAATTCGGCGTCCCGTAAAGGTTGCAGAGCCGCTCGGCATATGCGGAGAACTCCTTGCCCACACCAGCCTGCCCTACATGAACCGCAAGCGCCTCAGGACCGTGGACGTCCCTGGTCTCCTGAAGGCGGTCCCTGAGAAGGTAGAAGGCCTGGTTCCAGGATACCTCTTCCCATCCACCGGTGGCGGCCCTCCTGAGCGGGTGTTTCAACCGGTCTTTCGCCGCCAGCAGCTCCGTGAACGCCCGGCCCTTGGGGGCACAGATGACCTTTGCTTACCGGATGGTCGTTGTCCCCCTCTATGGTGTGCACCTTTCCGTTCTTCACCGTGAGGGTGATACCGCACGTGCCGCTGCAGATCCCACACACGGTCCGGAAGGGCGCACTTTCCGGCTCCTCCGTATCACAAGAAAAGAGGGGTGAATTCATATGCTCCATTCAGATTCCTTTTTGTCCGGGGCAGCGGCGTTGTCGAAACAAAGCGGTTTCATTGCCTGCACATCTCCAGGAGGGCCTCGACGCGCGTGCGGATCTGCCCCACGTCGCTCTGCGAGTAGTCGGTGACAATCTTCAAAAAGGGCAGGCCGTGCGTACCCTGGACGTGTTTGCCCACCTTGATCGATTCTATGCTGTAGGAATGGCACGCCTGGAGCACCACGTCGACCACCGCACCGGGCTTGAACTTTTCGATGAGCCTGTCCATTTCCGTGAGGCGGCGGTCGTTCGGCGTCATGCAGGAGCACGGGATCTTCAGGTAGCGCGCCGCCATGGCCCGCACAGGGTCGCCCGTGTCTTCTTCGATCATGTTCGCGTAAGGCTTCATGCCCGAGCACGCATCCAGCGCGACGACGACCCCTCCCGCCTCTTCGATAAGGTGGAGCACCTTCAATGAATCGCCACCCAGGGGGCATCCCGTTACCATCACCCTCGGCGCCCCTTTCGGGCCGTAGACGTAGCCGTCCCGCTTCCGCGTCTCCAACTTCTTCAGCACGCCGTCGAGTATGGGCGCCATATCGTCGCCGGAAGCGCCCTGGGCGAGGAAGAGCGCGTCGTAGAGCTCCGGCCACCCGATTACCGGGGGATTCAAGGCGGCATACTCAAAAATCTCGTTCATCCGGCGGGATTTCGCGTTCGTCTCACGGATGGCGGCTTCGATCCGGTCGTCCCTCGTGGTGAGGCCGAACACCGATTCGAGGAACCTCCGGACCTTGCGGATCGCGGCAGCCCAGTCGTCGATGGCCTCCGGCTCATCGGGAAGCTGGGGGAGGTCCATGACGTGCATGGGCTTGCGGTCGGCGATCAGCTCGAACATCTTCTTTTTGCCATCGCAGGTGGTCTCGCCGATCACCGCATCTGAGATGGCAAAGAAGGGACAGGTGTCTTTCATGATGAAGCCGTAGCTCGACTTGACGAGCGGGCAGAGGTTCGCGGGGAGCACCTCCTCGGCGGCCTCGATAGTGGCGTTGGAGAACGCGCAGAGGGATGCCCGGACAAGGCCGAGGGCACGGATAAGCTCCGCAGGTGCATAACCGCAATAGGTCCCGACGATCTTTGCCCCCCGTTCCCGCTGGTCTTGCAGGTAGGCGAGGAGCCGTTTTGCAGGCGGCTCGCCCGTGTATTCGTCATCGATAAGCGGCTCAACCGTTGTATGAGTGTGCATATATACCCCCTTTATGGTCTTCCTCTTTCATAAGTCCGGCCCGTGTCACATCGCTTTCGTCGGCTGAAGTCATCGTCGATCAAGGGTTTATCCGCCTTGTTTGGGTGCCTTCTCGAGCGGCGTGGTGAGCTGACGCTTATACAGGTGGTAGCTCTGCTCACTTCGCTGCCGGGAGCGCCTAAGGTCAATGCGCACATCTCCGAGTATTTTCCCCTCTTCCGCGGACATGACGAGGACCCTGTCGCTGAGGTAGACTGCTTCTTCGACATCATGCGTTACCATCAGGACGGTGGTCTTGTTTTTCAGCCAGAGCGCTTCCAGCTCTTCCTGAAGGCTTTGTCTCATTTGCTGGTCGATCGCGCCTAACGGCTCATCCATCAGCAACACGTGAGGGTTGCCCGCAAGGGCCCGCATGAACGCTGTTCTCTGTTTCATGCCCCCCGATATCTGGCTGGGATAAAGGTGTTCGGCTCCTTCCAGTTGCGCCATGGCAAGTAATTCCTTCAGACGCTTGTGCTGCTCCTTTCGGGAAAGCTTCTGCTGCTTCATGGGAAAGAGGACGTTCTCCCGCACCGTCATCCAGGGAAAGAGCGCAAAATCCTGAAACACAAAGCCCCGGTCCGGCCCGGGCTTGTTGACCGGAAGATCGTTCAGCCTGACTTCTCCGGATGAAGCCTTGAGAAAGCCGGCGATAATGCTGAGCAGGGTGGTCTTTCCACATCCCGAAGGCCCGAGCAGCGTCACAAATTGGCCCCCGTGGACATGAAAAGAGACGTCTTTCAGCACCATCCTGGCCACTCCATTAGCGGAGAACGTTTTTGAGATGTTTTCCACAGTGAGGTCCATTGCTTTTACCTATTCAACGAATTGCCACTTCATCATGCTTCTCTTTGCAAGCAGAAGAAGCCTGTCGGTGCCATACCCGACCCCTGCCGCGATAATCATCAAGGCCATCAGGAGCGGTGTCTCCAGCATCGTCTGCGCCTCAACCATGGAGTAGCCGAATCCGGCGCTGGTCGCTATGAATTCGGCGCAGATCACCGACATCCATCCTGCGCCCACGGCAATACGGACGCCGGTCATGATATCCGGCAACGAGGCCGGGAGGGTCACACTGAAGAACAGGGTCCAGGGGGAGGCCCCCATGGAACGCGCGGCGTTATAGTAACTCTGAGGAACGGACTGGACCCCGGCGATTGTATTGAGCAAGATAGGAAATGTACCAACCATCGCGATCAAAAAGATGGTGGGGCCGTCGCCTAAGCCGAACCAGACAATCGTCAGCGGTACCCAGGCCATAATCGGGACCTGCCGGACAGACCCGATGATGGGGTCGATAAGTCCGAGGATGGTCCGGGAGTAGCCCATTATGATGCCCAGGGTCAACCCGATGGCCAGCGCGGTTCCGAGGCCGGTGAGCAGCCGTCTTATCGTCAACAGCAGGTTCTTGAGCATTGAAATATCCTGAAGCGCAAGAAAGAGCGCCCGCCCTGTTTTGAGCGGAGAGGGAAGCATCATGTCGCTGTGATAATGCATTGAAGCCATCTGCCAGACCCCCAACACCACAACGAGGGTGGCCGTCTTGAGCAGCAGCTTACGGGGGTCCAGGAATCCCTGGAAAAAGCCCGATCTTACGGGCAGTGGCTTGTCGGGAGCACAAATCTTACCCGCATTTGCTTCCATCGTTTCACCTCTTCATCAGTCTTGCCCTNNCCTCCTCTAGTGCCCGCTTGTAGCCTTCAAGAAACCGGCAAAAGCGCGGCTCCTCCTTGAATCTCTTTTGGACCACAAGCACGTAGGTCACCAGGTCCGACTGACCGCCGGGGGGCACAACCACCTCCCCGCTGAGTCGAAAGGCCCTCAGCACATCAATCACCGCACCTTCCACCGCGTGCGTTTCGTACGCGTAAGGGATGGCCGAACTCATCATCGGCACCACAGCGGTTCCTGCCCCAAAGACCCTGTCGACCAGCCTTTTCTGGAAATCCCTGCCGTACGATACGGCGATCCGCCGGGGCGGACCTTCCCGTCGATTTCTCACCACTATGATGTCCGAGTTCATCATGCAGGGACCAACGATTTCATACCGCGGATCTTTTTCAATAAGCCGCTCCGCGGCATCCGGGCACATCACGGCCATCGCGAGGAACCCGGAGCTGAGCGCCCATTCCGAGGTTGACGTACAACAATCCTTGGTAGGATAGACGTCGAACGACCGGGAGACCTCCAGATTCTCCGCCATCTTCTCCCGGACCATATACTCGACGATCAGGGCTGAAGCGGCGTCCGGGACGCCTATCCTTGCTTTGGCGCCGGTTCGTTCCGTCGCGGAGAACCGGCACAGAAGATAGAGGGCCGAGGAGAAGAGGATCGCGATCCCGAAGGCCCTCGCAGCCGGGGAAAGCTTACTCACCGGTTCTTCCTGTCGATCTCTTCCGCCTTTTTCTTGAATGCCTGATAGGTCATACCGTAAGGAAACACGGGGTCCACCTTCGCCTTGATGAACCCCTCGAAATCAGGGACCCCTGACTCGGCGAGGAGCTTCG
Organism: Syntrophaceae bacterium; assembly: GCA_003165115.1. Lineage (GTDB taxonomy): Bacteria > Desulfobacterota > Syntrophorhabdia > Syntrophorhabdales > WCHB1-27 > BOG-1155. The sequence continues at coordinate 4,366 of PLSJ01000067.1, forward strand.
TATTGACTATCTCCTCGAATTTCGGTGCGTTCGGGACCAGACCCGACGCTATATCCTGCTTTACCTCTTCGTCATAGCTCTCTTTGGACATCTCCCACCGTAATGTCCGGGTCTCGCCCACGGTCTTCCTGTAAATGGTCATCAGGGCGACTTCTTCCGGGACATGGTAGTTCTTGGCAAAAATTCTCGCAACCTTCATTGGCTGGGTGTAAATCAGCTGAATCGCCTGGCTATGCGCCACGATCATCTTTTTCACCAATTCAGGGTGTTCCTTCATAAAATCCCTGGTTACCACGAGCGTGCAGCAGATGCCCCATTTGCCATTGGGAAGAGCGCCAAACGTCCGCATGATGCGGCCTGTTTTCTCGTATTCGGCCATCGATCCCCAAGGGTCGCAGCACCAGTAGCCATCCAGTTGCCCGGTCTTGAGGGCCAGATACTTGTCCTTATCCGCCATCGCAAAGACCTGATAGCTCTTCGATTCAACGGGGATGCCCGTTTCCTTCGCAAACCTGATCCAGTCGCCGCTCCTTTTCTCGGGGGCGGGTCCGATCCCCAGTTTCTTCCCTACCAGATCGGCCGGTGCCTTGATGTGAGGAGCGACGACGAAGTACTTGGAACCCCCTTTATGGTTGTTTGCCACCGTGACCATGGGAGACCCCTTCTCGATGGCCTGGAGCATGCCCACGAACCCTATGTAGCCCACGTCCATCTTTCCCGCGGCCATGGCTTCCGGCACCTGGCCGGTCCCGGTGATCTCCACTTTGAGGCCCAGTCTCTCAAATATGCCTGAGTCGTAAGCCACAGGCGCAGCCGTCATATGATCGCAGTTATAGTAGCCGAGCTTGATGACATAATCATGATCGTCTTTGGCCTGCACGCCAGTAGAGACCGTCGCACAAAGGGCCACAGCAACGACAGCAAGAACGATACAATGAACCGATGAAGCATGTCTTGATCCGCGTTTCATCGCAGTACTCCTCCTCGTCTCAGGTTTATAAAAATGTCCTAACAACAATCTGCCATCCCTTCACCGAAAAGGTCCACGATCCGGCCGTTTTCGATGCGGAACACGGCATAGCCGACCTTTGTGCCTTTCATGCCCTGCACGATGAACTCCATCGGCGGTTTCTGGTCGATATCCCTGAACTCAACCCTCTGATTGGAGACAGGAGCCGGGACTTCGTTGGTGGCCAGGTACCCGCCCATAGAAGTTAAGATCGCGCGCATCATGTTCTTGTCTTTGCTCACCCTGTAGATAACGACCAGATCTTCCTGCCCGTCGTTGTTGAGGTCTTTGTATCCATACTTGATCACCTCTTTACCGGGATTATTCGTCACAAAATAGTGCTGCATGGCGCTGACGCCGGATCCGCCTCGACCCAGATCCGGAGGGTCTTGTTGCTTCGGGTTGTCGCAGCCGCAAACGATAACCAGCGAAAGAAGCAAGAGGGGAAGAATCCGGGAGATCATCGCTCCCCTGCCTTAGCGAAATAGGTGCGCACGCGAGGCCAGAAAGAGTAAAGGAAGAGGGCCAGCACCAAAATAGAACAGGCGTGCTTCAGGGGGTCCGGCGCCGAAAAGAGGAAATGACCGGCGATCCGGGAGATGCGGCGCCCCTCGACGAGATTGAAGGAGGGGACGAATCCGGGCAAAAGCAGTCTGTTGGTAAGGAGGCCGATCAGCATGGAGAGCCCGATCAGCATCACCGCATAGATGGCCACGGCCCTTCCGCCGATCATCTTGAAAATGCTGATCAGCTCCGGCAGATTTGTCGCGGCGCCGGACATCAGGAACGTGATCGCCACACCCGGCGCCGCACCGCTCGCCACGAGGGCGGCAATAAAAGGGATATGTCCCACGGCGCACACGTACATGGCCGCGCCCAGGATAGCGACGCCTGTAATAGAGATCATTCCCGGACTCCCCAGGTATCTCTGGATGTAGACGGGCGGGACGAGGGAGATGATCAATCCTGCCAGCAGAATGCCGAAGACGACATATTTGCTCACCATAACCCCCAGCTCCTTAAACCCCCAGTCGAGGCCGGACAGCAGCTTTCTGCGCAGGGGAAGGCAGGCATCCCCTTCCAGCACGCTCAGGTTTATCCGGTTGCCCACGCCTGCGGCCTGGATTTCAGGGCCCGCGAGCAGGTTTCCGACGAGACCGATCAGTATTGGCAGGGCAAACCCGCTCGCCACGTAAATAGTCGCAATCTTGGGACCTAAGAGACCGTAAGCGAACAGGATCGCCACCGGATTGATGATGGGGGTGGCCACCATGAAGGCCAGGGTGGGTCCTAAATAGGCCCCCGTATAATACATGCCCAATCCCAGGGGTATCACTCCGCAACTGCAGATGGGCAACAGCATACCGGAAATCGTCGCCTTGAAAAGGGACGATACCTTTCGATTGCCGAGCATGCGCTGGAACCTTGCCGGGTCGACGATACCGTGCAGCAGGCCCGCCGCCGCGAAACTGATGATGAGCCAGGGTGAAACGTCATCGAGAATCTCGAAAGACGCAACCATGGCCCTTGCAGCCGGTTCCATGTTCAACCTGGGCTATCCCCCATTGCCTCTTCGATGGCCTTTTCGATGATCCTCCGCGAGAGGTTCTCGAATTTTTTCCTCTCATTGATGATCATGGTGCCCCTGGTGATCATTCCGTACTTGTTCAGGTAGTCGAAATCCTTCCCGGCGTAGTAAAATCTCACTTCCACGTCATCTCCGTATCGTGCCGCCGCCTTCTTGATAGCCTGTTCGTGCGCCGCGCAGTGAGCGCAGGTATTGATGAATTCGACTTTTACCCTGGCCACGTTTTCCTCCTCCGGTTACAGGGTGATGACCTGGTCGAGGCCGGCTCCCGCCAGGGCCTGATGCAAGTCCGGAAAACAGCCGATCACCGCGCCGTCAACCAGGTTGCCCAAAAGTTTGCGGTCGATCACGCACTGGTTGCAGCCCATGAGAAGCATGCCTTTTTCTTTGGCGATCTTCGAAAGCCGTTCGCCGACGTCATTACCCTTTACCAGCATGAAGGTGTTGTCGACAAAGAAGAACATGCCGGCCACTTCGAAACCGTGATGGCCCGCTTCCAACTGTGGCACGATCATTTGACTCAGGATGTAGTGCGCATTGTTTGTTGAGAAAATGTACGCAACTTTCATCTTTGCACTCCTTTCTTTAAAATGTTTTTCTCTTCTCCATATCACTCTCACCCGCAACTCCACAAGCCCTGCGAGCGGTGTCAACGTGCCTTCCCCGTACATATCATGCGGGCCGGCAACGATCCGTCAATTCCCGCTGGTGTGAGAGCAGGACGGACTTATCCGCCGCCCTTAGTGTTTAGGGCTCACCTGTCGGTCAAATAGAACTGCGTGTGATTCCGCCGGACCTCTTACGTCTTCAGGCCGGCGCTATCGGTAGGCTGGAGGGCGTTTAAGGAGTGCTGGCGGAGCTTGAGAGTCCCACGGACTCTCTCACGACCGATCAGATGAGCATTTGGTTCCAGATTCGAACCACGATTTTGTGACCTCCTGTAATTTGATTATTTATTACTACCATAGGTAATGGGAATCCGTCAATTGGAATGCAATAGAGCCAGCGATTCCCGGTGCGCTCAT
>PLSJ01000432.1 GCA_003165115.1 Syntrophaceae bacterium
TCAGCGGCAAGTACGTCTAGAGAGCACGGCGAAACGTCGTCGAATCGCTCGGGCCGCACGGGGCGGGATACCACCCCCCGCTCCGACGCGACCGTTATGACGGTCTCGTTTTCAACACCCCATATAGAAGGGGGCCTCTACCAACTCGACCTCCTCGCAACCGGCCTCGGCCTTGTCGGCGAGGACCGAGAGCAGCCTCGCGAAGCTGTAGATGTGCCAGGGACCGATGGACCGCACTTTCTGCCGGTTCTCCCAGTCCCACGTGCCGGCCTCGGCGATGGTGCAGGCCCTTCTCTCGCCTGTCTCCCTATCGAGGACCGTAAGGCCGATCTTGTATTTCTTCCTTTCCTTTTCGCCGCCATCCATGTTTCACCCTCGCGGATTTAATCGTCATCCGTTTCCTGCGCGGTCTTCCGTGATCTTCTTATCGATCGCCACGATCACCCTCCGGAGCCGCTCCACCAGGTCGAGGACGTTCCGGGGGTCTGCCCTGAAGCCTGTGGTTTTGCCCTCCACGATCCTGTAGTTGGCGTTGATCTCGATCTGGGCCGCCTCTATATTGAGGCTGTTCCTCGCAAAACAGGTGATCGTGCCCTCCGTGGCGGCCGAAAAACGCTGGTTGAAAATCCTCGGCTCGAAGCCGGCGAAGACCTCTTCCATGACATCCCTGTAGCTCGGGCACGAGCATAGCGAGCGGGAAGCGTGTATGATCCCCACATCGATCTTGAAGGGGCGCCGCGCTTCGCAGCCGTGGAGGTCGAGCACGAATTTTATGTGGTTCTCTTTTACCACCTTCTCCAGGGCCTTTTTGTATGTCGTGCCGGCGTCGTTGTTCGGGTCTTCTTCGGTCTTGTTCTTCACAAACAGCACGTGTGCCCCGGTGAGGCGTCCAAGCACGATGGCGAGGGAGGACGTGTAGGCGTCCGCTTCCTTCCACACACCCTCGGCCGTCCTGAAGTGCTTGGCGCCGTGGGGCGCGGAAATCAGGACGGGTATGGAACCTTTTATGTAGCCGTAATAGGGATCGGCCTCATCGTCGTAGTTTATCCGGGCGAACTCGATCTGTCGCATCTCATCGGTTATCTTCACGGCCGGCTCCCGGCAGTCCGCCTTCCCGGTCTCGGGGGGCAGACAAAACATTATCCCCGCCACGAGGACGGCTGCCATTATGCGTAACGGGCATTGCATGCCTTTCTCTCCACGCGCAAACTATGTATAATGATAGAAAAAAATGAGACCCTTTGCAAGTACCGGTGGGGGACCGGTAAATTAAGGTGAAAGCGGAGCGGATAACGTATGAAAAAGGAAAGAAAGGCCCCTCGCGGCAGGATATCACGGGGGCGCGCGGTCCTGGATGAATTCATCGCCGCGTGCCTCGACCATGCCCAACAGCAATTAACTACGGAAGGCGCGGCAAAGGGGACGGCACACTTCGGGTACGGAATGAAAGGCGAAGGCGACGAGCCGGGTATATGCCACTATGCGTTGACCCGGCAGGATACCGATAAGGCAGACCAGGAAATAGACGAGATCAGGGCCTACGCGACAAAGACGGGCGCCGAGGCGGTGAGCCTCGCCATGGACCTGGAGGCGGGCCCGGATACGGAAGACCTTTTTCCGTCGTGCGACGGCGTGCTCCTGGTGGCGGCCGTTTCTCCGCACGGACAGGTCGGGGTCATGCGACCCTACACGAGGTCCGGCGGACGCATCGGTCTCGGGGAGCCAAGGATCATCGATCCCTTCGAGGCGCCGTTCCTCCAGGGCCTTTTCGAGACGACGGGCGCGAAAGGAAAAGGTGTTTAACAGCCGCCGGCATCACCGCGGCATTGCCGTTTCAGCATAAAGCCCGGCAAAGGCGGCCGGAACGTGTTGTTTGCGCTCTTCAGGAGGTGGCGCAAAAAGATGGGCGACATTTCGAAAATGTTCAATCCCCGAACGATCGCCGTGGTCGGCGCGACCGACACCGCGGGTTCCATCGGCAGGGCGCTGCTCGAAAACCTGCTCACGCTGCCCGACTCACGCGTATTCCCGGTGAACCCGCGCAAGAAGAGCCTCTTCGGTATGCCGACGTTTGAGGCGTGCGCCGGCATACCCGAAAAGATCGACCTCGCCATCATCGCGACACCGGCCCACACCGTGCCCGCGATCATCGAAGAGTGCGGGAAGGCGGGCGTGGAGGGCGCGATCATCGTCTCGTCGGGCTTCAGGGAGATAGGGCCGGACGGCTCGGCTCGCGAGGAGGAACTCCTCGAGCTGAAGAAGCGCTATCCCATGAGGATCATGGGGCCGAATTGCCTCGGCTTCATGAGGCCGCACCTGTCCCTGAACGTCACGCCCCTTCCCTTCAATCCCGCGCCGGGCAATATCGCCTTCATCTCCCAGAGCGGGGGCTTCGGCAGGGCGCTGCTGGACTGGGGCATGGATACGCACCTCGGCTTCAGCATGTTCGCCTCCCTGGGGTCCATGGTCGATATCGACTTCGGGGACCTTATCGACTTTCTCGGCTACGACCCGCACACGAGAAGCATCATGGTGTACATGGAAGAGAGCGTCGGCGACGTGAAGAAATTCATCAGCGCCGCGAGGGGCTTTAGCCGGAACAAACCGATCGTGCTTCTCAAGCCCGCCCGCATGGAAGAAAGCAGGCAACCCCGCTCGCACACGGGATACCTCGCGACGAGCGACCACGTGTACGATGCGGTCTTCAAGAGGGTCGGCGTGGTGCGGGTAAAGAATGCGGAAGACCTCTTCAACACCGCGGGCGTGCTCTACTCCAGGCACCTCCCCAAGGGGCCCAGGCTCGTCGTGGTCACCAATGCCGCGGGCGTGGCTACGATGGCGGTAAACACCCTCGTTGAATCGGGCGGGGCGGCGGCAAGGCTTTCGGCCGAAAATCAGGAGAGACTGAAGGCCCTGATGCCTCCGTTCTGGAAAGAGCACACCTTTCTCGACCTCCTCCGGGACGCGGACGTCTCACGCTACGAGGAGGTCGTCACCATATGCCTGGAGGACCAGGGGGTCGACGGCATACTCGTCGTTTTTACCCCCCAGGGAGTGGTGCAGCCCGACGAGCTGGCAAGGGCTATCGCCGCGCTGGCGAGCCGGGCAGGGAAACCGGTGCTCACCGCCTGGATGGGGGGCGGAGAGGTCCGTGGAGCCAGGGAGATCCTGTCCGCCAACAACGTCCCCACGTACCGTACGCCCGAAGAAGCCGTAAGGACCTATCTCTACATGTATAATTACGACCGGAACATGGGGATCCTCCACGAGACGCCCGCTGACGTGACCGTCGACTCGGCACCTCCCCTGAATGTGCTAAAGACGTTCGTCCGGAAAGCGCTCATCGAAGGACGGACCGTCCTGACCGAAGAAGAGTCGAAGAGGTTTCTCAACAATTACCGCATACCCTCCATCAGGACCCGGGTCGCTTCCGACGTCGAGCAGGCCGCGCACATTGCGAGGACCGAGGGGTACCCCCTCGTGATGAAGATCATCTCGCCCGACATCAGCCACAAGAGCGATGCCGGCGGCGTGGTCCTCGGTATCAATTCGGAAGAGGAACTGAGGGACGAATACGTCAAGATGATGGACAGGGTGCTTGCCTACCGTCCGGAGGCCTCGATTATGGGCGTCACCGTCCAGAAGATGATCGAGAAGATCGACTACGAGGTCATTCTGGGTGCAAAAAAGAACGAGGATTTCGGGTCGATAATCCTCTTCGGCATGGGCGGCATAGGGGTCCAGATCTACGGGGATTTTTCCATCGGTCTGCCGCCCCTCAACCAGACACTGGCAAGGAAGCTGATGGAGGAAACGAGGGTGTACAAGCTCCTCCAGGGCTACAGGGGGAAACCGCCGGCGGACCTCCAGATGTTGGAGCAGATCATCCTGAGCTTCTCCAACCTGGTGACGGATTTTCCCGAGATCGCGGAGATGGATATCAATCCGATAGCCTTTTCCAACGGCAGGCCCTTCGCCCTCGACGCACGCATCATCCTGGATCCCCATTACGCGGCGGGGCCGCAGCCCCATCCCCACCTGATCATCAGTCCCTATCCTACGAAATATGTGACGCACTGGCGTATGTCGGGCATGGACGTCCTCCTGAGACCCATACGGCCCGAAGACGAGCCGCTCGAACACGAGATGTTGACGAGCCTGTCGGAGAAGACGCTGAAGGAGAGGTTCTTCCAGACCATCAAACACATCACCCACGAGATGCACGTTCGCCTGTGCAACATCGACTACGAGAGAGAGATCGCCATCGTCGCCGAGGTGAAGGAAGGCACCAAGCGGAGCCTCATCGGCATGGGGAGGCTGATCATGGAACCGGACCTGTTAAAGGGTGAGTTTGCCGTGGTCGTCCATGATCGCTTCCAGGGCAAGGGGCTCGGATTCAAGCTCGTCGATATGGTGATCGGTATAGGGCACGAGAAGGGTCTCAGGGAAATTTACGGCTTCGTCCTGTCGGAAAACGTGAAGATGATCAACATGTGCCGCAGGCTCGGCTGTTCGATACAGCCCCTGGAAGAAGGCATCACCAAAGTGAGCCTCGCCCTTCTGTGAAGGCGGGACAGCCTTTTCGCGTGGTCTAGAGGTCGAGACCTTCGATCATGCTTTTCAGCTTCTCCATATCGGAATCCTCCAGCATGGGGCGTATTGCATTGCGTGAGCCCCGGTAGAACTGATACCGGCACGTCACGGGGTTTTTGCGGATATTGCCCTTATGGGACTGCCCTTTACGCACTTCCATCAGCCATCCGCCCGACGGGGCCCTCTCGACGTAGTCATACTTGCTCATGTTTTTCCTCGGTAATCCAAAATCGTGCGACACCCGCAAGGCCGGCACTCCGGCAGACTCACTTCTTTCCCCCGAAGAGGAGGGATTCGATGAACCAGCCCGCGCGATGCATCAACCCTCTCGCCGTCCCGGCGCGTGCCATTGCCCCGGTCATATCATGGCCCGAGAGGCGGGCATACGTCTTCAGGAACAAAGCCTTCTCCATCCGGCTCACGCGCAGCCGGCCCTGCCTCTCCATCTTCTCGGTGAACCGGCCGAGCCTTCGGACCATCGACTCCACATCGCCGGGGGCGAGGGGCCTTTTGGCCGCCCGGTCAAAGTCGAGAAGGATGAGGCGGTTTTCGCCCGTCACGAGGACGTTCATCAAGTGGAGGTCCCGGTGATAGACACCCGCCTGCTGCAGCCCCCACACAAGCTCGGCAAGGCGCACGACGGCCCTCATCCTCTCCCTTTTGCCGCACGTGTGGAGATATTCCAAGAGGCCCACCGCGTCTTCCTCGAAGAGCGTGACCAGGTATAACCTCTTCAGGACGAACAGTTTCTCGACCACCGCCGCGAATGGGGCCACCACGGGAAAACCCCTCTCCCTGAGAGAGAGCATAATCTCCGCTTCCGAAAATACCCGGCCTGTGTTCAAAAAGAAAGGGCCTGTGAAGGCCCTGAAAAGGCCCCCATGCCTGTATGCCCTTATCGCGAGCTTATGTCCTCCCGTTTCGATGACCCTTATCCCGCCTCTTCCCCTGTCCGCGATCACACCCGCCTGCGAAAGGCCCCCTATGAGCGTGGCCGGATCGACGAAGGTGGAATAATAGAGGAGCGTGAACTTTCCGACCTCTCTTTTCTCGGGAACAGCCATGGTCTGCTACAGTCTAAACAATCGCGCCCGTTTTTTCCAATTATCGCACACGTTGACTTTGGGGGGCGTCGGCACGTTCGCGGCCGGGCCGGTCTCACAGGGCAGGCACCATTTGCCTTGCCTCGTTACCCGCCGCTCTCTTCCGGTGGCTCGGCGCGGCCGGTGAACATCTCTTTTATGTGGGAAAAGGGAGTTTTCCCCATCGTGGCCATATACCCGTGGACAAGGACGTATTCGACGAATACATAGGCGACGGCCAGATGAACGGCGTCGAGGACCTTCAGGCCGCCGATGAAGGCGATCGCGTTGCGGAAGTAAAGGATGTTGCCGAAGAGGACGCCGGTGACGATCAGGACCGGGGTAAACAGGAACTGGATAGACAGGTAGGCAAACTTCTGGAGGGGGTTAAACTTCTCCCGGAGTGTCGCAGGATGAGGGTTGGGCCTGCCTCTGAAGACGCCAAAGGCGTAATAAAGCGCCTGACTGGCAAGGCCCGACAGGTCTCTCCGGCGGACGACGTAATATCTGCGGAGGCTGCCGTCCGCGATGCCGAAGACGAGCCAGAAGATAAAACCGGCAGCCATCACGTAGCCCGTCGCCTTATGGACGAGCACGGCACTCCGGTAATCGAAAATGTGCAGACCGGGGACCCTGAGGCTGAGCCCGGTAAGCATGAGCAGGATGACGAGAACCGTGTTGACCCAATGCCAGAGCCGCAACGGGAGGGAATGGAGCTTCTTCATCGCTTCACCACAAGCCGCAGCGCCACGTGGACGCAGAGGGCCGCGCAGATAAGCACCACGAGGAGCAGGCCGAAGAAATCGATCCATTTGATCCCCATGTGCCGGTCTTCACGGAGGACCTTCAACCCGAGGAAGCCGCGGATATCGCTCCTCCTGAGTTTACCTTCCCCGAGCAGGAAGAAATCGACCGAGGCGCCGATGGGGTAGGTGGCGAGGATCGTGCCTTTCACGGGGATGTAGACGGCCGACCCCTTTCCAGGGAGAATGAAGAACATGGAATCGTAAAACCGGGCCGCCCGCGAGTGGCATGTGACGCAGTGCCTCTCCTTGGGGTGCGTCTCGGAATAATCGTGATAAACTTTGGTAACCACGATCGACGCGTCGATCACGAGGTTTGCGTCGCGCCTCTTGAGGAGCGTGAAAAGCCGGCCGATTTCCCTATCGGGGCTGCCGTCTTTTGCGAGACCCATCGGGTCTCCCCCGTAGAGCGCGACCAGTTGATCGTAGGAAAGCCTTACCTTGCCCGAGGGGGTGTTTCGGGCGAAGTAGAAGACGACGCTCTTGCCCGACCGGGGGCTGTGACAGGTGGCGCATTCGAGGTAATCGAAGTGGAGGGACG
>PLSJ01000401.1:0-121 GCA_003165115.1 Syntrophaceae bacterium
ACTTTGGTTACACACTAGGCGGTGGCCCCTCAAGTGCAATTAAGTACAGGTTAGTCATTGGCTACGATAAACCCCGGATGGGACGGAGTGATTCAAAAAAAATGCGAAAACATAGAGGTTT
>PLSJ01000401.1:220-10667 GCA_003165115.1 Syntrophaceae bacterium
GCACCTGCACCGGCACCGTGGTTCCCACGTCGGCTGGCGCTTGCCTGATCGATACGGTTCTTGGGGCAGGCACCAAGAGCGGCTACTCGTTCAGCAATACGGGTACTACTACCGGCTATTCCGCGTGGACAAACCCGGTGAGCGTGAACCGCACGGGCGTGCGCTCGTTCTGCTCGGTCGCGGACGCGGTTGTACGATCGAATTCCGCGAGTCTCGCGACCTGCGCTGGGACCGAGTCCCCACTGCAGTAAGTTTGGATTTGGCAAAGTGCCTGGGGGAGGGTACAAGCCGAAAAAAGCAGAGGAGAAATCCTCTGTTTTTCTATTTCTGCCGGGTTCTGAGTTCTCGACCCAAAGGTCGTGCAGCGTGCCTTCCCGGTCTGGATTCCAACTGACACAAAGTGTCACTTCCGATGCCGGGGAATGCCGAACGCAACGAAGGCGGGGATGGGGTTGCGCGTAGCATTGTGTTCCCAAGGGCTTAGGCTGCGCTGGATGGACCAAGGTCCGGCATGAAACGTGCAACAGACTTCATTGGAAATTGATCGGTTGCGTTGGTTTCAGGATCGGGGAGATGCGATGCGAAGGGCTGAAGGGTTTTCTCTCATTGAACTATTGATTGTGGTCGCCATCATTCTAATCATTGCGGCGCTGGCGGTGCCCAATTATCTGCATTCGCGAATTGCGGCGAATGAGTCGTCCGCGGTGGCGTCGGTTCGCGCCATCAATACAGCTCAGATTGCGTTCAACTCGTCCTTCCCGACGGTTGGCTATGCCTCCGCCCTGAGTAACCTGGCGGGCACCTGCACCGGTTCCACAATTCCGACGTCGGCGAGCGCTTGCTTGATCGATTCGGTGCTGGGGGCAGGCATCAAGAACGGCTATTCGTTCACTGTGACTGGCAGTTTCAGCGGCTATTCCTCATGGACAAACCCGGTGAGTGTGAATCTGACGGGTGTGCGCTCGTTCTGCTCGACTGCGGATGCAATTGTGCGCTCCAACTCCGCCAGTCTCAGCACCTGCGCTGGAACCGAGGGCCCGCTACAGTAAGTTTGGATTTTGGCAGTACCTGGGGGAGGGTACCAGCCGGAAAGAAGCAGAGGAGAAATCCTCTGCTTTTTTGTTGTCGTGCGTCCCTGAAAAAATGACTGCTCCTTCCCGTGCGCAACTGTGTACCTTCGTAACCGCCCGCGCAAGTGGGTGTCGGCAGGACGCGCACGCATTGCTTATAATTCTCTTCATCGGATTCCACAGCAAATTCCACGCAAGGGGCTTGGCGTTGCGCGCATAGCCATGGCTGCGATAGAAATTCTCGACCTCGAAAAGAGCTATCTCGTCGGATTCTGGCGCAAGCGGCCGAAACTGGCGCTGCGTCCGCTCCGCCTGACCATCGAAGAGGGCGAGGTCTTCGGCTTCCTCGGTCCCAACGGAGCCGGCAAGACGACCGTTTTCAACCTCATCCCGCGCTTGTACAGCCTCGACGCGGGGCGGGTCTTCCTCGACGGGAAAGAGCTAACAGGCCTGCCCCAGCATGCGATCACCCGGGCGGGCATCGCGCGCACCTTCCAGAACATCCGGCTATTCCGGGGCCTGAATGTGCTCGAAAACGTGATGACCGCCGCCGACCCCTACTCCGATTATAATCTGCTCGACGTCTGCTTCTTCACCCCGCGTAAGCGCCGCCGCGAGCGCGCCGTGAGGGAGCTGAGCAGGAGCTATCTCAGGATAGTCGGGCTCGAAGGGTACGAGAAAGAGAGACCGGAAAGCCTGCCTTACGGCATGCAGCGCAAGCTGGAGCTGGCAAGGGCGCTGGCGACAAACCCGAAGGTGCTGCTCCTGGACGAGCCGGCGGCGGGGCTCAACCCGAGCGAAGTGCGTCTGTTCATCGACCTGGTCCGGACCATCCACGGCCAATTTCAGTTTTCGATCATCATCATCGAGCATCGTCTCGAAGTGGTGATGGAGCTGTCGTCAAGAATATTTGTGCTCAACTTCGGGAAATTGCTGGCCACTGGGAGTCCGGCCGAGATCGTCTGTCACAAGGCGGTCACCGAGGCATACCTTGGCGAAGAGGAGACTTAATTGCTCAGCATAGAGAACCTGCGCGTCGCCTACGGGCCGGTTCAGGCCCTGGCCGGGATCAGCCTGGAGGTGCCCGGTGGACAGATCGTCAGCATCATTGGTTCCAATGGGGCCGGGAAGACCACCCTGCTCAACACCATCTGCGGCCTGGTCCGCCAGAAGAGCGGGACGATAAAATTCGAGGGTCGGGAGCTGAGCCGCCTCACCCACCAGGTGGTGAAGCTGGGCATCGTGCAGGTCCCCGAAGGGCGCAAAGTCTTTGCGGGCCTGAGCGTCAGGGAAAACCTGATGGCGGGAGGGTATACGCTTACGGACGGGTTGCGCCTACGGGAGAATATCGAAAAGATGTTCGACCTCTACCCTATCCTGCGGGAACGGCAGAACCAGCAGGCGGGTACCCTGAGCGGCGGCGAACAGCAGATGCTCGCCATCTGCCGGGGGCTGATGGCTGAGCCGAAGCTGATCCTTCTCGACGAGCCTTCCCTGGGGCTGGGCCCCATCATCGTCAACGGCGTGTTCCAGTTGGTCAGGCGGATCAGGGAGCAGGGCATAACGGTAATGCTGGTGGAGCAGAATGCGAGGAAGGCCCTGGCCCTTTGCGATTATGCCTATGTGCTGGAAAACGGCAGGATCGCGACGCAGGGGCCCGGCAGACAGCTTCTTTGCGATGGGGCCATAAAAACGGCCTACCTGGGTGAGTGTGAATAGATGCCATGCCCGTTTTTCGCCTGTTCGATGTGCCGGGGACGCTCTTTCCGGCCGGCCGCCTCACGCGGGTGCTTGCCGGCCCCGGAGCGCCCGCCGAGCCGGACCATTTTGTGATGGGACACGTGACCATCTATCCGAATGGTGAGGTGCCGGGTCACGCCCACGGCCAGGAAGAGGTCTACTTTATTATCAGCGGACAGGGCGTGATCGGGCTCGACGGGGAAGAGACCCCGGTCGCATCCGGCAGTTACGTGGCCGTACCACCCATGCAGAAGCATGCCTTGAGGAACACGGGGAAAGAGGATTTGGTCATGCTTTTCTGCTATGCGCCGAAAGGCATCGTCGACCATTGGCGGGAGGAGCTGGAAACCGGAGGGGGAGAGCGGTGAGGGTCGTGGCGTGCGACGTGCTGGTCATCGGTGGAGGGTGCGCGGCCCTGCGCGCCGCCATCGCGGCGAAGGAGGCCGAACCGGGCCTGCGGGTGGCCCTGGTCACGAAAGGGAGGCTGGGAGTGAGCGGCGTGACGGCGAATGCGCATTCCGACCGGATGGCCTTTCACGCGGTGCTCGACCACACGGCGCCCGGTGGCGATAACGCATGGGTTTATCATGCGGATGACATCTACCGCATCGGCGGCAGGGTCTCCGACCGCACGCTTGCCGACGTGCTCGCCAGGGGCGGCAAGGAGGCATTCGACTATCTCGACGGCCTGGGCGTGCCGTTTGTCAGGAAGAACGGCCTGGCCGATCAGTTCGTCACGGACGGATCTGAATTCGCGAGGGCCTGCTACACCGGTCCCAGGACCGCGCTCGACATCGAAGAAGCGCTCTTGCGGAAATTCCGGACCCTGGCCATCGACGTATTCGAGTTTACCGCGGTGCATAAACTGCTCGTCGGAAAAGGGGCGATCACCGGCGCCCTGGCTTTGGATACAAGGGAAAAGGCCGTCGATGAGGCCGTGGCGGCGTTCGCCGTGCCGGCCGTCATTCTTGCCACGGGCGGCGCGGGACTCATCTACGGGCACCATGTCTTCCCCGCGGGGATGACCGGAGACGGCTACAGTATGGCTTACGCGGCAGGGGCCGGCCTCGTGAACATGGAGTTTATCCAGATCGGCATTGCCTCGACGCGGACGCGGTTCAACTGCTCCGGCAGCATGATGCGCGCCATCCCCCGGCTCGTCAACGACAAGGGCGAGGAAATCCTCGGCAAATATTTTGCGGGCCTTGGAAATCAGGCGGCTGCGGCGAGCTTCAACACCCTGTTCAGGAAGGGCGCCACGTGGCCGGTCAGCTACGAGCACGACACGCACATTATCGACGTCGCCGTGTACAGGGAGCGCATGGGCGGTCGCAAGGTATACCTCGACTACAGCCGGAACCCCGCGGGCTTCTCCTTCGACCTGCTCGACCCGGATGCCCGCGCGCGCTACCTGTCCGAGGTTCGCGCATCCGTTGGCGAGGAGGAGCGGCGAGCTTCCCCGCTCTTTCGACTGATGGAGATCAACCCCGCATCGGTCGCGTGGTTCAGGGCGCGGTCCATCGACCTCGCGAAAGGCGATCTCATCGAGGTGGCGGAATGCGCCCAGCATTTCCAGGGCGGGGTGAAGATCGACGAACAGGCACGGACTACCGTGGCCGGCCTGTGGGCAGCGGGGGAGGCGGCCGGCGGCCAGCACGGGGCCAACAGGCCGGGGGGCAACGCCTTGCTCGACTGCCAGGTGTTCGGGCGGATAGCAGGCGTCAACGCAGCCAGGGCCGCAGCTTCCGCACGGGCCGGCGACCACGCTTTGCTCACCGGGGAAATAAAACGTTTCTACATCTATCTCGCCGGATTTGCATCGGGTGAGATGAGCGCCTCCAACCTTCGCCGGGCCTTGCGGCGGGTCATGGAGCAAAGGGCGAGCGTCATCCGCACCGGCGACGGCCTCGCATCCGGTTTGGCCCGGATCAGGGAGCTTAAGGGTTTGAGGGCTTCCGTTGACGGTCGAGGCCTTTCTTTCCTCCTCGAAACCAAGGGCATGCTGCTGGTGGCAGAGATGGTGCTTACTGCCGCTCTGATGCGCGACGAGAGCAGGGGGCCGCACCTGCGGTTTCATCACGAAGAGGACAACGTGCCCATAGCCCGTGACGATGACCGCTGGTGTAAGTATATTGTCATAAGGCGGGACGCCTCCGGGATGAGCTCTGACGTCCGTGACCCGAAAGGCGCGGCGGCGCTCGCATAAGGGAGAAAGGATTGGCAAAGGCGAGAGTCCATATAGGGCGCATAAGCGACGCGACGGACAGAGAGTCGGTGATCGATAAGGTCATCGAGACCCTCGATGGCCTGGCGCCTGCGGCGCAGGTGATAAAGAGCGGCTCGAAGGTGGTCATCAAACCGAACCTGACCGCCGATACGAGACTATGGCAGGAAGGCATCGTCACCAGTCCCCACACCGTGGAAGGCGTCATCCGGTATGTGCAGCAGGCAGGACCCTCCGAAATCATCATCGCCGAAGCAACGGCCTGCGGCCTCGACAACAAGAAGGCGTTCAGGGAAAACGGGTTTGAAGAAGTCGCGTCCCGCACGGGATCAGTCATCGTCGATCTCTACGACGAGGAGTTCGTCTCCGTTCCCGTGAGGAACGGCATGGCTGCCAAAGAGATCAAAGTGGCCAGGAGGGTGATGGAAGCCGATTTTCTCATCAATGTGCCGACAATGAAAACCCATGTCGCGACGGGGGTGAGCCTGTGCCTGAAAAACCTGAAGGGCGTCCTGCCGGAAAACGAGAAGCGGCGTTCCCATTTCCTCGGGGTGAACAAGTTCGTCACCGACCTCAACTCGATCGTCAAACCGGACCTGTGCGTCATCGACGCGACCGTCGCGATGGAAGGGGACGGGCCGATGCAGGGCACGCCGGTGCACCTTGGCGTGCTGCTCGCGGGGACCGACCCGGTGGCCACGGATATCATCGCGACGCGGGTCATGGGGCTCGACCCGTGGCAATTCAAGTGCTTCAACTATGCGCGGCAGCAGGGGCTTGGCGTCTGGAATGAAGCGGACATCGCCCTTACCGGCGTGCCCCTCGACGAGGTCAGGAGGGAATTCCACCCCGCCTCCGGCCCCTTTCCCGATGTCCACGGCATCACCCTCGTCGACGGCGGCGCGTGTCCCGGATGCCTCGACGGCGTGCGGACCGCGATAGGCCGGGTAAAGGCGGCCGGCCTCCTGGATAACCTGCCGCCCCTTACCATCGTCGTCGGGGAAAAAGGCGTCGTGACAGGGGAGAATGACGTGGTCGTCGGACGGTGCCTCAAACGGCACAGGGGGAAGAAGCATTATGTCCCCGGATGTCCGGCGCAGGTTTTCGTCATCTCCGACGAGCTGCGTGAAATGGCGGGGCAGTACCGTTTGTTCGGACCAAAGGCGCAGTATCTGCTCCACGAGGGAGAAGACCGTGAAAACTAGGATGGCGGTAGTCCGCACGCCGGGCGCGGCAGAGCTGGTGGAGCGCGACGTACCGGGGCCCGGCGAGACCGGGGTGGTCATCGCGATCAGGGCTTGCAGCATCTGCGGCGGCGACCTGCATATCTACAAAGGAAAGCACCCTTCCGCCCCCTTGCCCATGGCCCTCGGGCATGAGCTGGCGGGTGTCGTGACCGGCATCGGCTCGAAAGTGAGCCTCGTGGCCGTCGGCGACAGGGTGACGGTCGAGCCGGTGATCGCCTGCGGTGAGTGCCCGCCATGCAGGCGGGGGGAATACGGTTATTGCGACAACCTGAGCTTCCACTACCGGCAGGGCCAGGGGGCGTTGGCCGACTACTTCGTGGCCGACGAGCGCTACGTCTACAAGCTGCCCGGCCATCTGTCCTTTGAGGCGGGGGCGTTGATCGAGCCGCTGGCGGTCGCCGTCCACGCGGTGAGGAGGTGCAATGTCGGCCTGGGTGACGGGGTCGCGGTCATCGGCGCCGGACCCATCGGCCTCCTGGTGACGGCGGTCTGCAAGGCGGCAGGGGCGAGGGAGATCATCGTCGGCGACATCTCGGCCGCGCGCCTCGAGACCGCGTCCGTCATGGGGGCGACGAGGACGGTCGATTCGGGAAAGGAATCGTTCGTCGACGCGGTCCGCCGCGAGACGGACGGCCGCGGGATCGGCAGGTCTTTCGAATGCGTGGGCAAAGAGGAGACCTTCGTTCAATCGATGCGATGTCTCTGCAAGGGTGGTCTCGCCACCGTCGTGGGCATCTTCGAGGAACCCGTCATTCGGGTCCCGGCGGCCTTGTTCGTTTCCCAGGAGATCATCGTGCAAGGGTCCCAAGGCTATTGCCGGGATTTCGACACCGCCCTGGGGTTGACGGACGCGATCGACCTGGGTCGTCTCGTGTCGCACGTTTTTGCACTGGCTGATGTGGATAAGGCGCTGAAGACGGCGTTAAACCCGGCCGAGTCGCCGGTAAAAGTCGTGCTCAAACCATAAAGAAGGGAGAAGCGTGATGGAGAAGCTGAAAACGGCACAATATTTTCACGGCGTTGAAGGGACCCATCGCCGGGCGGCGTACAAAGGCATGGGGTTCACCGACGACGATATGAAAAAACCTCTCGTGGCCGTCGTCAACACACCGAGCGAAGTCTGCCCCGGCCATTTCCACCTGCGGCAGGTGGCGGACGCCGTGAAAGCGGGTGTCTGGCAGGCGGGCGGGACGCCGATGGAATTTACCTCCATCTCCCAATGCGCGACCCCTTCGCTGGGGCTCGCCTCCATGCGCTACGACCTGCCCGCGCGGGATTTGCTGGCCTTCGATATCGAGACCATCGTGGAGACCCAGATATTCGATGCGGTCGTCGTTGTCGTGACGTGCGACAAGACGATCCCCGGCGCGCTCATGGCCGCCGCCCGCCTCGACATGCCCTTTATCGTGGTGCCCGGCGGCATCATGGCCGTAGGAAGGCATGAGGGCAAGCCCGTGTCGCTGGCCGACCTGGACGAAAAGGTGTGGGGCGCGTTCCAGATGGGGAAGGTATCGGCCGATGATATCCTTTGCCTGGAGGATGAGGTCTGCCCCGGACCTGGCGCCTGCCCGATCCTCGGCACGGCAAACACGATGCAATGCCTGGTGGAGGCCGTCGGGATGGCGATGCCGGGTGCCGGCACCTGCTACGCCATGTCGGGCGAGCAATTGCGCCTGGCCAAGCTCGCGGGCAACAAGGTGATGGATATGGTTGCCGCCCGCGTGACCGCGCGGAAGATCATGACGCAGGACGCACTGGAGAATATGATCCGCACCCAGATGACGATCGGCGGCTCGACCAATGCGGTGCTCCATATCCTGGCGATCGCCCATGAGCTGGGACTGGGGATGCGCATCGACCTGGACCTCATCGACGCCTTCAGCGATACCACGCCCTGCCTGGTGGACGTGACGCCCACCGGGCGCTATTACCTGCCCGACCTGCATCGCGCGGGCGGGGTCCCTAAAATTCTGGAGGCCCTGGAGGCGGAGCTGCACCTCGATGCGCCTACCGTGACGGGGATGACGATAGGCGAGCTGATCGATGTCGCGAAAAAGAGGAAGATCGGTGATCCCCTCCAGGTGATCCGTCCCCGGACCGATCCCGTGGCAGACACGGGCGGCATCGCCATCCTGAGGGGCAACCTGGCGCCGCTCGGCTCCGTTGCCCGCCGCCTCAACAACACTATCCCGGAGCACACCGGGCCGGCGCGCTGCTTCGATTGCCAGGAAGACGCCATAGCGGGCATCAACAGCGGGAAGGTCGTGGAAGGTGACGTGGTGGTCGTCCGCCATGCGGGACCGAAAGGCGCGCCAGGCATGCCGGATACCTACGCGGTGCTCGCGTCGGTCGTGGGCCGCGGCCTGGAAGGAAAAGTGGCGGTGGTGACGGATGGCCGGTTTTCCGGTTTCGCGCGCGGCCTGGGGGTCTGTCAGATTTCCCCGGAAGCGGCTATCGGTGGACCGCTCGCGGTCATAAGGGACGGGGACATGATCCGTATCAGCATGCCCAAGCGGGAGCTGACGCTTCTCGTGGACGACCTGGAAGAGAGGCTTAAAAGATGGCGCAGGCCGGCGCCGCGCGAGACGAGGGGCATGCTCGCCCTGTACGCGACTAATGCCCAGCCCGCCTGGAAGGGCGCCCGGCTGGCCATGTACGAAGAAGAAGCGACGAGTGAAAGGAGATGACGATGTTCTCAGGATTCGAGCATACGGCAATCATGGCGCACGACAGCAAGACGCTGGCGGACTGGTACATCAGGATGTTCGGTCTCCATGTGGTATGGGACAACGGCATGACGCCCCCGACGTATCTCCTGAAAGCCCCGGACGGCTCGGTGATCGAGGTCCTCCCGGCCGCTCCCGGCGAGAGGACGAATTACGATCAAAGACAACCGGGGTTGAGACACCTCGCGTTGACGGTGACCGATTTCGACGCGGCCCTGAACCATTTGCGGGAGAGCGGCGTCGACGGGTTTTGGGACTCCCGGCAGTCGGACGAAGCCAAATTGATCTTCTTCCGGGACCCCGAGGGCAACGTTCTCCACTTGATATGGCGGGCTAAGCCGCTCGACGCCTAAAANNCCTAAGCCGCTCGACGCATAAAAGAATCCTAGTCACGGGGGTGATAAGCGTGCTGCCGAAATATACCGTGCTGCAGAAGATCGTCGAAGGCGGCCTTGTGGCCGTTGTCAGGGCCGAGTCGGCCGACCAGGCAAAAAGGATTACCGACGCCTGTATCGAAGGCGGAGTAGCGGCCATAGAGATCACTTTCACCGTTCCCGGAGCCGTCGACGTGATAAGAGAACTGGCAGGCGCCTATCATTCGGGCGAGATCGTCATCGGCGCGGGCACGGTCCTCGATCCGGAGACCGGCCGCATCGCTATCCTCGCAGGCGCCCAGTACGTGGTCAGCCCGTGCCTCAATGTCGACACCGTGAAGCTGTGCAACCGCTACCAGGTCCCCTGCATGCCCGGTGCCGGCAGCACGAGGGAGATCGTCGAGGCCATGGAAGCGGGCGCAGACATCATCAAGGTCTTCCCCGGCGAGATGCTCGGTCCCGGCTTCGTCAAAGCGATTAAGGGTCCGTTGCCCCAGGCCTCGCTTATGCCTACCGGCGGGGTGAGCCTCGACAACGCGGGCGACTGGATCAGGGCGGGCTGCGTCGCCCTCGGCGTGGGCGGCAACCTGACGGCCGGGGCCAAGAAGGGCGACTACGCGTCGATCACGACCCTGGCGAAACAATTCATGGCGGTGATAGGCGAGGCCCGCGCACGATGAATGGAGGTAACCTGATGAGTAAAAAGGTCGTCTGTTTCGGGGAGATCATGCTGCGGCNNGCGGCGGCGAGGCCAACGTGGCCGTATCGCTCGCCAATTACGGGCTCGACACATGCTTCGTGACAAAAGTCCCCGCGAACCCCATCGGCCAGGCGGCCATCAACGAAATGCGACGTTATGGGGTCGATACCCGCTGCATGCAGAAAGGCGGCGAGAGGCTGGGTATCTATTTTTTGGAAAAGGGGGCGTCCCAGCGGCCCTCGAAGGTGATATACGACCGGAAATTCTCCGCCATATCCCAAGCGAAGAAGACGGATTTCGACTGGCAGACCATCTTCTCCGGCGCGGATTGGTTCCATTTCACCGGCATCACGCCGGCCCTGGGCG
>PLSJ01000269.1:0-2015 GCA_003165115.1 Syntrophaceae bacterium
TCTGGATAGGGGTCAAGATGGCGGCGACGATTACCGTCCCCCTGGAGAGGGTGAAGGAGGGCGCGGCGATCATCGCGCAGGGCAGGTTGGACATCAACCTCGAGGAGAGGGGCAAAGACGAGATCGGCACGCTCGTGAGCGCGTTCAACAGGATGGCGAGGGAGCTGAAGATCGCCAAAGACGAGATCGAGGAGAAAAGGAAGTATATGGAAGTAATCCTCGAAAACGTGGCGACGGGCATCATCAGCACCGACATGAAAGGGCGCATGCTCCTCGTGAACCGGGCGGCAAAGGACATCCTGAAGGCGAAGACCGACGACTGGACGGGCGTCCCCCTGTGGCGCTTCGCGGGCGGTGATTTCAAGGCGATCATCAAGCCTTTCATCAAGGGCATGAGGGAGGGACGCGACAGCCACGCGCAAGAGACGACGCTCTCCCTGCAGAACGACACGTTGTTCCTGCGCGTCTCCCTCACCACGCTGCGCTCCGACGCGGGCGAGCCTGAAGGCTACATCGTCACCTTCGATGATATCACCCATATAGTGAGGGTCGAAAAACTGGCTACCTGGCGCGAAATCGCCAAGAGGCTCACCCACGAGATAAAGAACCCGCTCACCCCCATAAAGCTGTCGGCGGAAAGGCTTAGGAGGCGCCTGCTGCCGAAGGTCGAGGGGAGAGAAAAAGAGGTGCTCGACGAAACGACGTCGATCATCCTGAGCTCCTCCAACGACATCACCGCCATGGTGAACGAGCTGGCGAAGCTTACCTATACGTCATCGTCTCCACGGACACTCGAAGACGTGAACGCCGTCATCGAGGAAACGGTCGCCATCTACAAGAACCTTTACCCGGCCATCTCCTTTCAGGTCCACGGGATGAAAGTGCCCTCGTTCAGGATGGACAGGGACAAGATGAAAAGGGCGCTGATCAATCTCATCACGAACTCCATCAACGCCATAGACTCCGGGCCGGGGACGATCAGCGTCGAGACGCACTGCGACAGGAGCAGGGGCTTCGTGCGGATAGAGCTGGCGGACACGGGCTGCGGCATCAAGGACGAGGACAAGTCCCGCGTATTCGACCCGTACTTCACGAAGAACCGTGACGGCACGGGCCTCGGCCTCGCCATCGTCAATTCGATCATCCTGGAGCTCGGGGGCAGGATCAACGCGGAAGACAACGTGCCCAGGGGGACACGGATGGTCATGGAGATCCCCGTCTTCGACGCCTAGGTTGGGGCTCGGCGGCCCCCTCCACCGGCGAAAGCCGGATGGAGCCTCCCTGCTCACAAAAGCAATTACCGGGGTTCGGCGGCCCCTTCCGCTCCACTCGGGCCGCTTCCCTCTTCCCGGCCGCGAAATATGCTATAATATAGCCGTGAAGATAGTAAGCACCAACAGGAAAGCCTACCACAACTTCTCGATAGAGGAGAAGTACGAGGTAGGCGTCACCCTTTTGGGCACGGAAGTGAAATCGCTCAGGGAGGGGAAGGCGAACCTTAACGACGCCTTCGCCAAGGTGAAGAACGGCGAGCTTTTCCTGGTGAACGCGCACATCAGCCCGTATTCGTGCGGCAATATTAATAACCATGAGCCGAAGCGCGACAGAAAGCTCCTCATGCACCGCTTCGAGCTGAAGCGGCTCTACGCGAAGGTGAAGGAGAGGGGTTACACGGTAGTCCCGCTGAGCATGTACTTTAACGACAGGAACAAAGTGAAGCTGGAAATCGGCCTGGCAAAAGGAAAGACTACCGTCGATAAACGTCATGACATCAAGGCCAAGGACGAAAAGCGGATCAATGACCGCGAAGGACGATTAAGATAAATGGGGGCGAATGGTCTCGACAGGGAAAGAAGGGTCAAGGAGGCGTGCCGGGGTTCTATCTGCCCGTAATCAGGTGGAAACTAAACACAAACGCAGAAACAGACTACGCACTGGCGGCCTAGAGCCGCCCGTCCGCTGGACTTTCCTCCCGCTTAAGGTCCAAACGGGCGTCATTTCAGTGGGATAGCCTT
>PLSJ01000269.1:2050-11406 GCA_003165115.1 Syntrophaceae bacterium
GGACGCGGGTTCGATTCCCGCCGCCTCCACCATTTGATAATCCGATACAATCCGAGAAAGCACGAAACCCGTTAGAAATAGCGGGTTTTTTGTTGTTGATAGTCCGACGACGTGTTATAATATCTATTGAAATCCGGTGATTTTGGGTATACATTGAAGAGGTCGCGTATACTCAACCGAATGCCGTATACCTAAAAGGGAGGTTGACCATGCCAAAACGCATTATGCCATTGACAGACATGAAGGTCCTGAAAGCCAAGTCTCAGGAAAAACAGGTCACGTTATTTGACGGCGGCGGCTTATTCCTTCTAGTGACTCCTTCCGGAGGGAAACTATGGAGGTTCAAATATCGCTTCGATGGTAAGGAGAAACTTCTTGCGCTTGGCCCTTATCCTGAAATCTCCCTTGCAGAGGCGAGAACGAAGAGAGAGGAGGCCCGAACACAGCTGGAACATGGCATCGATCCGGCGGCCGTCCGCAAAGCTCAGAAGGAAGCAGACACCGTAGAGACTGAGACCTTCGAGGTGATAGCCCGCGAATGGCACGCGAAATTCACGCCTACATGGTCGGCGACTCATGGCGTTACCATGATGGCCCGGATGGAACGCGACCTCTTCCCGTGGATGGGAACGCGCCCTATCAACGAGATCAAGGCGCCTGAGCTTTTGGCGATCCTTCGCCGGGTAGAGAGCCGGGGCGCTCTGGAAACCGCACACCGCATAAGAACCATCGCCGGTCAGATTCTTCGCTATGCCGTCGCTACGGGCCGATGTGAACGTGATTGCTCCGGCGACCTGAGAGGGGCCTTGCCCCAACCGGGAGAAAAGCACCATGCCGCGATCACGGACCCCAAAGAGGTTGCGCCCCTCTTAAGGGCCATAGACGGCTACCAGGGCGGCTTTGTGGTGAGGTGCGCCTTACGGCTTGCCCCCATGTTCTTCGTGCGTCCTGGAGAGCTTAGACAGGCAGAATGGGCGGAGATCGACCTTGACGAAGGGGCCTGGAACATACCGGCGCACAAAATGAAGATGAAGCAACCGCATATCGTGCCGCTCAGTGCTCAGGCCGTGGCGATACTGGCGGAACTGAGGCAGTTCACCGGTGCGAGCAGATACGTCTTTCCTTCGGGTAGGTCCTTCTCACGACCGATGAGCAACAACACCGTGAATGCCGCACTACGGCGCATGGGATACGACAAAGAGACCATGACTGGGCACGGCTTCAGGGCGATGGCCCGGACCATCCTTGATGAGGTTTTGCAGGTAAGGCCCGACTACATCGAGCATCAGCTTGCCCATGCAGTGAGAGACCCGAACGGCAGGGCGTATAATCGCACGGCACATCTTGAAGGACGCCGCGAAATGATGCAGACCTGGGCCGACTACCTGGACGGGCTGAAACAGGGGGCGCAGGTGTTGCCGTTGCAGAGGAAGGTTTGAGGGAAAGCAAGAGGGGATAGCTGGGCCAAGCGACAAGGGGTATTTCTCCGACCCCTTCCCCTGTTCCTTTAGGAGATCATCCACGAGGAGAGGTGACAGGGATGGAAAAATGGCTATATCCTGATGAGCTAATGAAGACATGGAAAATCAACGATTCTACTTTGTTATGGTACGTGATTGGGGGCCTACCGGCATACGACCGGGGGAACCATTCATCGCGCCTTAAATTGGTGGAAGAAGTTGGTGAGTATTATTTTAAGACGACATCTCCGCCGGCCTATTTCCCCTTCTATGACGAGGCCGGCAGCCCGTATATCAGCGCGCTCGACACTATTTCTAATAAATTTTGCGTCTTCAAAGCATCCGAGCTTGAAGACTTTGCGAAAGAGCACGGTCTATCGTCCTTTTGTGAACCGGAACCGCAACACGATCAAGAGAGAGCACCTAATCATTTCATCAAAAGCGGGGAGTCTTGGCAGGTCGGTTTCAGAGGTGAAGAGGGCACGATTAAAGACGGGGAAAATATTCGATACGTCGTGCAACTACTTATGAACCAGGGAAAAGAGGTACACGTGTTTGATTTAACACGAGCCGTGAAAGGGGGTTTCCCCGATGACTCCTCAGACCGCGAGGCCCTCCCCTACCGGGAAATGGTAGATGGTGAATTAGAAGAAGAGGGGATGGGTATATCCAAGCTGGACGGCGGGAAGGGTGAACAGGATCGGGAAGACCGGAAGAAGGAAAAGAAGCTTTTGGCAGAAGAGGCAAAGAAGCTGTTAGGAGAACTGGAGAAGGCTAAGGAAGGGAGAATCCCCGTGGAGATCGAAGAGGCACAAAAAGAGTATGACGCCTTCATGAAAAAGGCGGGTCAGTTTAAAGACGACAACAAAACCAATTCCGAAAAGGAAAAGGCAAGGGTAAACGTCAGGAATCACTTAGACAGGGCGATTAAAAGGCTTCACGACGCACGTTTAACAAAACTTGCCGCGCATCTCGACGCGCAGTTAAGCAAAGGGGCCAACTGCATCTATGCCCCTAATTCGGAAGACCCTATTGAATGGGAGATAAACTTCTAAAGTTTTTTCACGTATCTCTATCAGTATAACCCCCCGATATTATTAGACCGGTACTGATAAGCATCAATGGTACTCGAAAAGTGCCATTTTGGTACTCGCACAATACCCCTTCCATGTTGACGCGCAAAAAACAAACATGGAGGACAGTCGATGTCAAAAGACGCAAAAATCCCTGATTTACAAGAGATTCCACAGACCGGCCTTTTGAGAATTAAACAGGTGCTTCAGTTTGTCCCTGTTTCTCGCTCGAATTGGTGGGCAGGGGTAAAATCTCACCGCTTCCCACAGCCTATCAAGCTGTCAGAGCGCGTCACGTGCTGGAGGGCGTCGGATATCCGGGCGCTGATCGAGGGCGGCCATGAGTAAGGAGAGTCTGACCCTCTTCGACCGGCCCGTCTTTGAAACCTTCGTCAAGCCCGGCGAGGTGACGGAGGTACGTATCCTGGGGACGTCCGGCAAGTCTTCCGCCTGGGGCAACGACTACGCAAGGGGCACGGTGTCCGGCTGCTTTGACGACTTCGAGGCGTTCTGTGAGGCCGTGCGGCTTGCCGACAAGACCCGGCACGGCGGCATCTACTTCACCCTACAGGTGATCGACCCTCGACTTATCGGACGGGTTTTCAATCGGCTTCGCCCTTCCGACGTGACCACGAGCGACAACAACGTACTTGCCTATAGGTGGTTGCCCGCCGACCTTGACCCGGTAAGACCGGCCGGAGTTTCCTCAAGCGATTCCGAGCTTGACGAAGCTCTTGAACTGCGAGACGCGGTAGCTGAATGGTGCGTGGGGGAATTGTCCTTCCCGCGCCCTATCCGGGCCATGAGCGGAAACGGCGGACACCTTCTTTTCAGGCTTCCCGATCTTCCGGCGAACGAAGAAAATAAGCTGTTCATCAAGAGCACCCTCGAAGGTCTTGCCGCGCGGTTCAATACCGGCAAGGTGCACATTGACACGGCCGTGCACAATCCGGCGCGAATTTGGAAGCTCTACGGGACAACCGCCCGCAAGGGCGACGAAGTACCGGCAGGACCGGGCAGAGAGGCCAGACCTTATAGAACGGCGTATATCGATGACCTGGGGGATAACCAATGACTCCGATGACGGATGAGGCAATGGAGCGGGCGCGGGCCATGTTCAAGGAGCAGGAGCCACCGAAACAGACGGACGGCAACAAGGCCCGGCTCGACGTGAGCGCGTACCTCGACCACTATCAGAGGGCATACACGGTCAAGACTGTCACGGCCGGCACGCTCTACGGCCTTATGGACGGGTGTCTTTTCGACCAGGGACACAAGGACGCGGGAATACTTCAAACGGCAACGGGCAGCCTTCTTTACGAGTGCTTTCACGATAGTTGCCAGGGGCACACGTGGCAAGAGGCCCGGAAAATCCTCAGCGGAGACGACAAGCTTGCGGCCTTCATGAAGAGCGGGGGCAGGGCAACAGCGGATGAGGGCCAGGCTCAGCAAGGCGCAGGAAATGTGCTTCGGGCCGTGGGCGTGGCTGAATTCTTAAGTTATGAGTTTCCGCCGAGAGAGACCATGCTTGACCCGTGGCTGCCCGTACAGGGGCTTGTGATGATTCACGCTCCCCGTGGCGTAGGCAAGACCCTTGTCGGGATCGGCGTGGCCGTGGCCGTGGCAAGCGGCGGCGACTACCTAAGGTGGCACGCATCGAAACCACGTGGAGCGCTTTACATCGACGGCGAAATGCCCGGCGTTCTCTTTCAACAACGGCTTGCGATGGCAATCAACGGTTCGAAGACGGAGCCTACCGCCCCATTGAAAATCATCACGCCCGACCTGCAAGAAAACGGCATACCGGACCTATCGACCAAGGAAGGCCAGGCGGCAATAGAGCCTGAGCTTGATAGCGTCTCTCTCGTCGTAGTGGATAACCTCAGTTGTCTATGTCGTTCCGGCAAAGAAAACGAGGGGGAATCATGGCTTCCTCTTCAAGGATGGGCGCTGGGGCTTCGCTCACGGGGGTATTCGGTCATGTTCATTCATCACGACGGCAAAGGCGGCCAGCAGCGCGGCACGAGTCGCCGCGAGGATGTTCTTGATACCGTCGTCCACTTAAAGCATCCCGGCGATTACCGGCCCGAGGAGGGCGCGCGGTTCGAGGTTCACTTCGAGAAGGCGCGCATGATTTACGGGGATGACGTGAAACCCTTCGAAACGCAGCTCATCACCAATCCCGACGGGACGCAGATATGGACCATGAAGGATGTCGAGACGAGCCTTATGGAGCGCGTGGCCGACCTTCTCAATGAAGGGATACCGCAGCACGAACTTGCCGACCTGCTAAACGTCACAAAGGGGGCAATCAGCAAAGCCAAAAATAAAGCGAAATCGCAGGGCATCTTAAAGGAAAAAAAGTGAGGGTTTCCAGTTTCCTGTATATAGGGAGGAAACCGGAAACTTTTATGGGAACATGGAAACCAGGGAGGAAACCACTTGGAAACTATGTCACTTAAAGCGTTGGCAGAGAAGGTATTGCAGAGAAACAGCAAAGGAAACCTTATGGAAACTCACGGTTCCCATGATGGAAACTTTGAGGGGGAAAAACTTTCATGCAGGAAACCGGAATATTGTACGGAAACAAAAGCAGTTGCGGAGCCTTCCAAAGAGGAGCGGGCCACCTTCGAGGAAGCCTTCACGCCGAAGAGCGCCGAGGCTGTAAACGTGCTTATCGAAACCGGCAAGATCGAACCGGCCCTGCCTTGCTATATTTGCGGGGAATTTGCGTGGTGGCTCTCCGTTTACGGTGTGCTTGTCTGCGGCGTATGTCACCCGCCCGTTCCCGCCACGGTCAAGCGCTGGATAGGCGGCCCGGAGGCATACGGCAGGATGAAGGCCAGCGAGACCGCCGTTGTTCTAAGCCTGGACGAGATACGGGAAAGAGGGGCAGGTGAACGCAGATGAGCGGCCACGGGGAAAAGATCACGCGCAAACAAGAGGCAGCGATAGCCGCTCTTCTCTCAGAACCGACCATAGAGAAGGCGGCCAAAGCTTGCGGGATAGGCGAAGCTACCCTTCGAAGATGGTTACAGGACACCGGCTTTCAGGAGCGATACAGAACGGCGAAGAAGCAGACCCTTGAGGCCGTCATGGGGCGGCTACAGCAAATAGCCGGGGAAGCCGTCGAGACCTTGCGCGAGGTGGCTGTGAATGAAGAGGCCCCGGCCAGTAGTAGAGTAACGGCGGCCAAGGCGATTGTTGAGACGGCGCTGAAAGCGGCAGAGATCGAGGAGCTTGAGGAGCGCTTGACGAAGTTGGAAATCCTTGTCGCAGAGAGGGGAAAATATGACCGCCATTGAGAGAAGGCTAAACGCTCTTGAAAAAGCCGTGGGCTTAGGCAGAGTGCCCAAGGCGGAAAGGTGCCAGTTTTACCTGAACACGATGGACAATAAGCCTTTCCCCCAGTGGGTTGAGGAAAAAGAGGCTGAATTGCTCGCCAAATATGGCACGACGGACGGCGTTGAGTTTATCGAATGCACCATCACTTTTGAAAGCCCCGACAAACCGCAGCAATCCGAGGGCTTGACCCTGGAAACCGAAGAATGACTAAAATAATGGAGGCCCGGCCGAGACCGGAGTATATCCCCGCCGGCGCGGTATGCGATTCCTCCTTTCCTGCATTTCCTTGAGCAATTTGCTTGACTTCCGCTCCGGCGGTGGTAAAATGGCATAAACATCATAGCCCGGACATCTTGCGCTTTGGGTCTTTCCAAAATCGAACCTCAAGAGAGGGGTTTCTTATGAAGATGGCCGTGGGTCTTGCCCTGACATTCTCTCTACTGTTTTCCGAAGTTTCATACTGTCAACAATACCTTGGAAACCTCAGCAGCAACCCCTATCACCAGAACTCTACAAGCAACCCAAATGGAGCGGGAAGTCAATATAACGCGAACAGCGTCAATAACCCCTATGGCCGCTACGGGAGTCCTTACAGCAGCCAATCCGCAGCCAACCCCTACACAACCAATGCCCCTAAGCTCTATGATAGCCAAGGGAATTACAGGGGCAAGTTGAGCAGCAACCCATATGATCCTGATTCCGTGTCAAATCCTTACGGCAGGTATGGAAGCAAGTATTCCCCGGACAGCATCAATAATCCATATGGCGCTGGGTCTCCATACCGACAGGATAGCCCCAACAACCCCTATGGGGGTGGAATGGTTATCGAGGGGCAGTGACGCGTACAGGGAAATCAAGACTCCAAAAGAATCACCCCGACAAGCTTATGCGGGACAGGCCAAAGAAGCCTTGAAGGCACAAAACAGCGTGGCAGAGATTAAGATAAGGGGCGAGAGGTGGATAGGGGAGTTTTCGAGAGAACTTGACCGTGATCCTGGAGGCAGACCCGCGAAAAACGCTTCCTACGATGGGGAGAGCTTAAAGACTGCCGTTTTTAAGACCGCTGGCATTATTCATCGTGAACGATATGAAAGGAAGGCATCATGAAAAAAGCATTGGTGTGCTTAGTCGTGGCTTTGGTTGCTGTGCCTTCGGCCGCCCACGCACAGTCATGGACCAATCTCCTACCGCAATACAACCAGCAGCCGAGGGTGAATCTCGGCGACGTTTACAAACCCTTGACGCCAAACGACATTTTAGGCGCATACCAACAAGCGGAGCAGATCAAAGCTCTCAGAATGCAAAATGAAATAACACGGCGGCAGTTACAGGAAATGGACGAAAAGCGGCAGGCTGAAGCCACTAAACCGCCGGAACCCTCCGCAACGCCGTTCCCCCCGCCGGATGCAGCAACATTAATGTTCCGGGCGAGGATGGCAAAGGCCGCCGAGACGGACCCCGAAATTTTAAAGATAGCAGCCGACAACACACTTCCCGTGAGTCTCCCCATGGCCCTCGTTATCAAGGACTCAGAACACCCCGCGCAAATCATACGGTATCTGGATAGCGACAGGGCCGAAGCCTCAAGAATAGCCCATCTAGACGCTGTCCCTGCCGTTCACGCAATGGAAGCGATTGAGGCATCTCTTAACACGCAAAAGCAAAAGTGACGGACTTATATGAAACATTATCTCGTTTTCAGAGTATTGCTGTGTGTGGCAATAGTGGTAATCCTTTCGCCTTCAACGGAAATGCGGGCGGAGGAACAATCGCCGTCAGGCGGGGGAGACGGCTACGCTTGGGAAAGGCTAGGCAATGATGAGGTCGAGAAGACGATTCATGCACGAGAAATTATGATAAAATTCTACCTTGATGGATTTGTGACCGGGTATATGTCAGCGTGCATAGATGTAAAGGACTTCGCGAAGTCCACAAAGCAATTCAGTGCCCTCAATCGCTTTTGCCAAAAAATAGGAAGGGAGGAAAGTTTTCCAAAAGACCCTCAATATTACGTCCGCGAGATTGATTCTTTCCTCAAAACGTATCCCCTGTGCAGGAGGCAGAGTGTATCGACACTGTTTCTGGAGCTCTCTCAGGTTTGGTTTCACCGCGATAAACTGTCTTATGAGGATGTAGGAAAGACGTGTTTGAAACTGGATAAGTAAGCAGCGCAGCATCAGGCGATAGGGTAGCTCCCGAACGGGGCCAGGACCCTACTAACCTTCACCGTCTGTAGGCTTCAGGACCGGTTTGGCCGGGCGGGGTGCACTACTACCCTTCCGAAGTAAGCCGGCGCGTTTACACGACGCTCCACGCGTGCGCCTACCGACATGGGCAGCGTATCCGGGGCGTTTGTCTCGCCGATATTCAAAGCATGTGGAATCTGTTGACCAGGCGTTGACCAAGCCTTTAAAAAGCGTTGCAATAGTGAGGCAAAAAAGACGCGCTACGGATATACACTCCGGCTACCCTACGGTCGCGGTTCTTAATAAGCCGCCTGAAACATAGGGTAATAAATTTCGACCTGGTTAGCCCCACTTCCTTCAAGATCGGTTCGACTTCTTCCCATTCCTCGTCAGTGACATATACGTTCCGTCGATAAGGATCAGTGCGGCGAGGCTTTGACCCTTTAGCGTGAGAGGCCGTCACTACCCGAGGTGTGTCTTGAGCCGGAATCGCAGCAGCCCTCTCTTGCGCCCTTCTCAATTTTCTTTGCTTACCCATATACACACCTTATACACCACTTTTAAAGATGTGCCAAAACTCTTTTTCTTCCTGTATATGTCCTTGTTTTTACTATGAATAGTTTCTTCCAGGATAGGGACCGTTGAGATATGTTTTAAATAACAAGCCCACAGGACAAGGCTCCGATGCTATTCCTGACATGCTCGAAAGGGGCCTTCTCGTTTTCTCCTTGAGTGAGCCTATAATCAAGTGAAGTAATACCGCCGCCCCGCCCCCGTGCTCCTTCCGTCCGCGCGGGAGGCGGGAGCGACGATAATTTCGACACCGGAACCACAGTTCCACTATTCCTTTCCGATCCCCCTTCGGCCCTGCCGGAATGTTCATAACCGGGGGGTACTTTGATTTTTGGGGGCATTTTTGGGGGCATGTCAGGTTTTGCAATATCTTAACAACCCATGATAACAATATGTTAGGAAGTGAGTTCGAGTCCTGCCCGGTTTTAAAGTGCGGCGCTTGGCAAACCGCGTTGCCGAGGCCAAATAGAATGGGTCTGTGGGAGACGCCTCCCCGGACCCATTTCTGTTACCAAAGGTCAGGTGTGCAGGGGGCCTGGAACTTGCGTCGTGCAAACCCGCGTGCTAACATGTGCAGGCAACGGGAGCACAGGCACTCCGGAGCCGTCGGAGACAACGCGTAGGGACCTCTTTTGCCCCGGCGGTTTTCAGCGGACCAGGTGGCCGCCTGCATGAGAATATACAACAGATAACGATAAGGATGGATCATGGAGACGATA
>PLSJ01000117.1:0-21387 GCA_003165115.1 Syntrophaceae bacterium
GACGCAGGGAGAATTGGGCGTTCTTCATCCCCACGACCGACGTGCGTACCTCGATCTCGTCCCCGTACCGCAGTTTCTCCTTCAGGTCGAGCCGCGCCTCCTTGACCATGAGATGCGTCCCTGCCTGCTCCCAGTCGGGAAGGGAAACGCCGAGGATCAACAGGTGCTCGAACCACGACTTTTCGAAGAACCTCAGGTAGTTCCCGAAGTAGACGACCCCGCCCGCGTCGGTGTCCTGGTAATAGATTCGGGTTTTGTACATATTCTTCTTTACCATTTTTGAGAGGATCGGTAAAGGGCCGGGCGCCTCTCCGGGCACCTCGTAAACCCGGCCACCCCTGGACCGCGAGATATGATAAAATGACTGCATGAAGCCTCTCACCGTCATCGCCCGTTACACCCCCGGAACCGGTTCGGATGCCGTTTTGCGTTCGCTGGCGCGGTCTCCCCTTGTCGATGCCCTGCTGCTGGTCAGCCCGGAGCCGCATGCCCCGACCGTGGCCGGCGCCCGTTTGCTCCCGGCGGAATCGCTGCGATCGCGACGGGTCCTCGACATCGTCCTGAACGCGGCGCGCACACCCTATCTCCTTCTCTTTCCGGACGGCGCACCCGGCTCTATCGAGCCTCGCGCCTTCGAGCGTATGGTAGACGCGGCACAATCGACGCGATCCGGCATGGTCTATTCGGATTATTATGAGGGCGAGAAGGAAGCGCGGGTCCCTCATCCCCTTTGCGACTATCAGCAGGGAAGCGTCCGGGACGACTTCGACTTCGGCGCCATGCTCCTTTTTTCGGCCTCCGCCGCCCGCGAGGCGCGGGAGACGTACGGCCTGGTGCCGGACGTGAGGTTCGCCGGCCTCTACGATCTCCGCCTTAAGGTCTCGATCGACTCACCCGTCATGCATCTGCCGGAAGCCCTCTGCACGTGCCCGGCAAGGGTGGTCGGTCCCGCGGCACAGGAGCCGCTTTTTGCCTATCTCGACCCCCGCAGCGAGGCCGTCCAGAAAGAGATGGAACAGGTCTTCACCGATTACCTCGGGAAGATAAACGCCTACGTGCCGGGTTCCCGCCTGAAGCGCATCGATGCCGGCCAGACGCCTTTCCCCGTGGAGGCCTCCGTGATTATTCCCGTGCTGAACAGGAAAGAGACGATCGCCGAGGCCGTGGCAAGCGGCCTTTCGCAGGAGACCACGTTCCCTTTCAACGTGATAGTCGTGGACAACCACTCCACGGACGGGACGACCCCGGTCCTCGGTGAGCTTGCCGCGCGCCATCCCGCGCTTCACCACGTCGTCCCCGTCCGGACCGGCCTCGCCATCGGCGGTTGTTGGAACGAGGCGCTTCGATCCGAGTCTTGCGGCCGCTATGCGGTGCAGCTCGATTCCGACGACCTTTACCGGACCCCCCACGTGCTGCAATTAATAGTCGACACCCTCCGCGACGGCAGCCTTGCCATGGTGATCGGCTCTTATACACTCGTCGATTTCACTCTCGAAGAGATTGCGCCGGGGCTCATCGACCACCGCGAATGGACGGACGAGAACGGCCACAATAACGCATTGCGCGTGAACGGGCTCGGGGCCCCGCGAGCCTTCGCCACGGCCCTCATGAGGGAGGCAGGCTTTCCGGATGTGAGCTATGGAGAGGATTACGCGGCGTCTTTGCGGATATGCGGGGAATATAAGGTCGGTAGGATCTTCGAGAGCCTCTACCTGTGCAGGCGCTGGCGGGGCAACACGGACTCAAGGCTCGCACTCGACGCCATAAACAGGAATAACGCCTTCAAGGACGGGGTCCGGACGGCCGAAATCCTTGCCAGGCAGAAGATGAACCGGGAGGTCGGTTGAGCGACACCATGGGCATTGGCGGCTACTCTCCCCTCCTCGATGCCGGCGCGATCTATGGCGTTTTCGAGGGCAAGCAGTGCTCGGGCAGTCTTCCCGAGCTTTGTCTCGGGCTCCTCGACCGGCAAAAGAAGGCGTGGCCCGCCGCGGCTGCGGGCTATGAGTCGCTCGGGTCCGCGCGTGAAAGGGAACTGAAGTGCCGCGGATTTTCCGTCCGCGTCCAGCAGAATCCGGGGAGAAGCAAAAGCACGCTCGCCGATGTGGGGGAAAAGGGCGTGGCCGGGCGGGCCTGTTTTCTTTGCCCCGCAAATCTGCCCAAAGAGCAGAAAGGCATA
This sequence comes from Syntrophaceae bacterium, assembly GCA_003165115.1. Classification (GTDB taxonomy): domain Bacteria; phylum Desulfobacterota; class Syntrophorhabdia; order Syntrophorhabdales; family WCHB1-27; genus BOG-1155. The sequence continues at coordinate 2,180 of PLSJ01000117.1, forward strand.
CTTTACCGGGACACCTATCTGATCCTCTGCAACCCGATGCCGGTGTTTTCCTCCCACTTCACCGTTTCTCACCTGGACCATCGCCCTCAAGGCATCGCCGGGGCCGTCGTCACGCTGCTTCAGCTCATGTCCGACTTCGGCCCGGGATCGTCCGTCCTTTATAACGGACCGAGATGCGGCGCATCGGCGCCGGACCACCTCCATTTTCAGGTAGTGCCGGCAGGCCAGATGCCGATCGAGAAAGAGCTCCGGCTCGAAAGGCCGGCTTTCAGAAGACGCACCGGCGGTGTTTCCGTGTACCGGCCGAAGGGCGTGGGACGCAGGGTTGTCATCATGGACGGACCCGGACCGGATGCGGTGGGGGAAGCGCTCCATGCTCTTGTGAAGGGACTCGGGATTGTGCTTCGCACCGACCTGGAACCGATGATGAACCTCGTCTGCCTCCGGCGGGAACATGCCTACACGGTGCTGGTCTTTCCCCGCGCGAAACATCGCCCCGACGCTTTTTACCTGGAGGGTGAAGGCCGCCTCGCAATCAGCCCGGCCGTCGTCGAGATGGGGGGAATCATGGTAACGCCTCTTGAGCGGGATTTCGAGCGCCTTGACAGCGCGTTGGTGGAGCAGATATTCAATGAGGTGTCGCTCGACGCGACAACGGTCGAGGCGGCCATCGACGCGATGGAATAGGACAGGACCTCAACCACCCGGCCCCGAGGAGGCAAGGCCGTAGAATTCTCCCTGCCGCACGCTCGCCACGATCACCTGCCCGCCTCCCGTATGGCGGCCCACGGCCGCCGCCAGGCGCGGCACCGATTCCCGATCCCCGCAGGCATCATACTTGTTGAGCACGACGACGTACCCGGCCCTATCGACGCCCTTCATGAGCGCATCCCCTTCGAAGAGCCTCACGAAGACCGGGGCCGTAATCTCTGTGTCGGGCGACAGTCCCGTCACCCGGCGGAAAAGCTCCTGCCTGAAGACTGCCTGCGCGATCGTAAGGCCCAGGGCATCGAGGCCCGCAACCACCACGGTGAGGCCCGAGCACGGTGGAATTACGGGCTCGTGGGCCGCGGGGTACTTCAACGGCAGCCCTTTCGCGCCGTCCGCCTCGACGAGCACGAGGTCGTACTCCCTTCGCAGCGCCTCAACGTCGCCGGGGTCGATCCCCGTCAGCTTTCCCTGTTCCACGGACTTGCCCATCCGGACGAATCGCCGGCCTTTCCCGCTTTTTTCCGGGTCGCGGTCGCCGAAGATCGTGTATGGTTCCTTCGCCCATATGTGCGTGGTGGTTGTCATCACCACCAGTTTTCCTTGTCCGGCGGCCGCCTGTCCGAGATATTCCGCGAGGGATGTTTTACCGCCCCCACCGACGAAGCTTATGACGTCTTCGCCGAGCAGGAAGGGGAGAGGGTCGATCCTTTCAAGATACCACATAGGGCATGTTCTTGATGCTTGTGATGATGGCGGCAACGCGCTGCTCGTCCTTTTCCTTCACGAACAAGGAGGCGTAGCCCTTCTGGAGGATGAAAAGCCCGTCGTAGGCCGTATCCTTATGCTCTTTCACGACATACTCGATCGATTCTCTCTCGAGGGCGGCTTTCAGCATATCCATCTCGAAGATGCTTTCGATGGTATGAGCTTTAACCCACCTATCTGAAGCCATTTTCCTTCGATGCGGGCGACGCCTGAGCGGCCCTGTCTACGGGACCGACCCATATCTCGACCTGGGTGGTGAACGTCTCTCTCTTTGTCCTGATATTGGAGGCCCGGTCTTCCTTGATGAAATTCAAGATCATGTCGCCATACTTGTAACTATTGACGAAGCGCCACCCGTTCTTGACCATGTTGACCTTAAAGTACGTCTCCAGGGAACCGACGTCGACGTTTCCGGTCAAGACGAGCACACCCGCCTTCACGTTGGGCGTTTCATAGATAAAGCTCTTTTCCCTTTGAAAATCGAGTTCCTTGGGGACGGGAATGTCGGGGAACGTGTAAAAAACCGTATTCGAGACCTCGTTCTTAGACGTCCCTTTCTGCTCCTGCACCGTCACCTGCCGGGACGTCGCGCATCCCCCCATGAAAAGCAGCGCTGCCGCAAGAACAACAACCCATTTCTTCATGCCTCCCCTCCCTCGTTTTCTCTCTCCAAACATGCATAGGCGCTATGGTTGTGGATGCTCTCGAAGTTCTCCGCCTCTACGATAAAATGGGTAATATTCTGACTGGCGCTCAGCTTTTCCGCCACCTCTCTTGCGACGTCCTCCACGAACTTGGGGTTCTCGAAGGCCTTCTCCGTCACGAACTTCTCATCCTGCCTCTTGAGTACCGAGTAAATCTCGCAGCTCGAACAGCCCTCGATAAGGGAGATCAGGTCTTCTATCCAGAAGAAACGCCTGAATTGCACCTTGATGGTCACCACGCCTCTCTGGTTGTGCGCCCCGTGGTCACTTATTTCCTTCGAGCAAGGGCAGAGCGTCGTCACGGGGACCGACACGCTGACGGTAAAGTCTTTCATGCTGTTTTGGCCGTCCAGGTGGCCGGAAAAACCGCACATATACTCAAGATACCCCGCCGTGCCGGATACAGGCGCCTCCTTTCTTATGAAGTACGGGAAGCGGACCTCCATGTGGGCCGACTCGGCATTCAGCCTTCCCTTCATTTCCCCCAGGATCGCAGGGAAATCCTTCATGTTGATCGTGTTTTTGTGGGCGTGCAGTATCTCGACAAATCTGCTCATGTGCGTCCCCTTGTACTCCTGGGGAAGACTCACGTACATGCTTATCTCGGCGATGGTGTGCTGGAAGCCGTTTCTCTTGTCGAGGACAACTATCGGGTACTTCACATTCTTGACTCCCACCTTGTCTATCTTGATATTGCGGGAGTCGTGCATGTTCTGCACGTCTTTCATATCGACCTATTCCCTGTACGCCGCATAGGCATTATCCGATTCCCATACGCGCACCTCTTTCACCACGACATGTTCCTTGCCGACCAGTTCGGCCAGACGGCCGTATATGTAAAACGCGAGGTACTCGGCCGAGCTCGCCCTCTCTTTGAAGAACGGGATTTCGTTGATGTACTTGTGGTCGAGTTCGGCGACCACTTCCCGCAGCATCGCTTTGAGGACCGCGAAATCGAGAACCATCCCGTCTTCGCCGACCCGCTCGCCCTCGAAGAGGGCCTCCACCCTGAAATTGTGTCCGTGCAGCTCCTCGCACTTGCCATGATACAACTCGATCTTATGGGCAGCGGCAAAGGTTTCTCTCACGAAGAGGGCGAACATCGCAATACTCTATATTGTCCCAGGAATGTTGTCAACATGGAAAACAGGCGTGGCAAGGCGGGGAATCATAGCAGTTGTAAAAGTTGTTTCTTTTAGTTACACTTGAACACATGTTCGTTACCGACGGCACATCAAACTATGACAGGGTCTGCGAGGAGCTGCTGGGCCTCGTGTGGAAAACGGGGGCCGTCGCCAATGCGCCTGTCCTTTTAGGGAGCGTCGAAGAAGGGGCCGCCTGTATCCCCCTTTTCGGAGAGGTCTGCCGCGTCCGCCGCGACGGCGTTTACAAGGATGCGGCGAGGCTCGATACCATCGGCTCGATCCTTGTCGTGAGGTACCTGCTCACGGCGGGTACCGTACAGATACGGCATACCTGGCTGCCCTACCGGGATTTGAAGGACGGGGCGCAGTTCTCGGGGTTCATCAAGGCCAACATAGAGGACAAGATAGCCGGGGCGTTCCAGGGAAAGCGCGAGGCCTTGGCCGAGCGGTTGTCGGCGCTCGGCGCCGTCGCGTGCGCGGAAGAGGTGCAGAGCGATATCGCGCTGGTCGTCCATCCCCTGCCGAAAGTGCCCGTGCTCTGTCTTTTCCAGGACGCCGACGAGGAGTTTCCCGCGTCGTTCCAGTTCCTCTTCGACGGCTCCGCTCCCTCGTACCTCGATTTGGAGGCACTCGCCGCCACGCTTCAGTACATCTACCTGAAATTGATTGGAGAAGCATGACAAAAGTTCTTATTATCGATGACGAAAAACCCATCCTCGAAAGCCTTTCCTCGATCCTCCTCGAAGAAGGATTCGCCGTCTGTACCGCCAAAGACGGCAAAGAAGGACTGGCCATTTTCAAAAAGGAAAAGCCCAGGATCGTCCTTCTCGACATATGGATGCCCGAGATGGACGGTCTCGAAGTGTTGAGACTGGTACGGGAAACCGATCCGGAAGCGGTGGTCATCGTTATTTCGGGCCACGGCACCATCTCGACCGCCGTCGAAGCGGTGAAGCTGGGCGCGACCGATTTCCTCGAAAAGCCCCTCTCCATAGACAAGGTGCTCGAGGTAATTTCGAGAGGGCTCGCGGGCGGCAACAATGGCAAGGAGAGGACAGGCGATGACGTGCGGATCGAGATCGCGAGGGGCTTCGAGGGGTGCAGGCAAAAGACCATCGGCAAGAGCATCGTGGCCTATGGGATGGGCCTCTTTTCGGGCGTGAAGACCGGGATGATCCTGCTGCCCATGCCGCCCGGCACGGGGATAATCTTCGAACAGGTGCCGGAGGGCGAGCGCATACCCGCCTTTGTCGACTATGTCTACTCTTCCGGGAACGCATCGTCTATAAAAGGCAAGAGCTGCACCATCACCACGGTCGAGCATCTCCTCGCCACGTGCCACATGTACGGGATTACGAACCTCCTGGTGAAGATAAGCGACGAAGTGCCCATTTTTGACGGGTCGGCGCAGGAGATCTGCAACAAGATAGAAGAAGCGGGCATTATCGAGCAGAACCAGGGCATAGAACCCCTGGTCGTAAAGAAGAAGATCGTCCTCCGGAACCTGCCCGACGGCAAGTACCTCTCGATAGAACCGGCCAGCGAACTTGAGATCGATTACAGGCTGGATCAGCCCCGGCCCATCGGCGTACAGCAGTACGTATTCCGGGGCGGGAAGAGCGCCTTCCTGCGGGAGATCGCCCCCGCCCGCACCTTCGGCTCCATAAAGGACTTCGAAAGGCTTGAAAAAATGGGGCTCGCCGCGGGAAGCCGCGTGAGCAGCGTCATGAGCAACGTGATACTCCTCAACAACGAGGAAGTGATCAATACGGATTTGAGGTTCCCCGATGAGTTCGTGAGGCATAAAATCCTCGACCTGATCGGAGACCTTTACCTTATCACCCGCCCTGTCATAGGGAAAGTGGTCGCGCGCCAGACCGGGCACCTGGAGAATATCGCCCTGGTAAAAGAGCTGAAACAGGCCTTTTGCCGGTAATACGGCGCGAAGGCCGCGCCCCGAACCCCACTTTTCCGCCCATCCCCGATCGACAAGGGAGGCAGGCGACGCCTGTTCGTCCTGCCCATGTCTCGTGCCGCAAGAGACTGTCTTGCATGAAGAGACGGAGCTCTTGTCGTGCAAGACCGGCACCCTACCCCGCGCGTCGATGAGCGCCTCGCGAGCCGGTAGGCCCGTCGGACCCTCCGTGGCATGCTTATTGTAGAGAGTTCTGTCTCGCTAGTTCGACGAGACAGGAGGGGTTATGAAAAAGAGGCTGCTCAAGGGACTCGGCATCGGTTTTCTGCTTATGCTCCTTTGCACACCGCTTTTTGCAACCAGGACTCCACAGGCGGCATGCCTCCCGGACACGCTTTATCAGGACAATCAGGCGCTCCTCAGGGATGCGGCGCAAGGCATGGTCCGGGGCGTCGGACAGGCGGCGATGCAGGGGACGGCCGGAGACTATTTTCTCGCGGCCATGATCCCTTATTGCGAGGCCGGTATAGCGTTAGCCAACGACGTAGCCCGCTTCAGCGACGACAGGGACCTCGCGCGGCTGGCCGGCGAGAAATCGCTCGGAGAGGAGCTCCTGCTCAAACGGATGCAGTCGCTCAAGCGGGGAAGCCTTACGCTTGCGACGCGGCTCGACCGCAGCTCGACGCGTTCCTTCGTGCGTCTCATGCAGGAAGTGGGAGAGACGACCTGGCAAGACATACAGCCCGCCCTGTCAGACCCCAATCCCGAGCATTCCTTCATCACGGTGATGGTCGCCTATGGGGAAGGCGCCATCGACATGGCAAAAGTGGTCCTGATCTTCGAAAACGACCAGGAGATGCGCGATATCGCGCAGCATGTCATCGGCATGCATCAGGCAGACGTCAAGTCCATGCAGTCCTGGCTCAGGAACCGGCAGCCGGGCGAGACCTGCCGGTAGCGCCACCGCCCTTCCTTCCTCCCCTTTTTCGTCCAAGCTCTCTCTTTACGGGCCGATGCCGGACAAAGAAAGCTCCGATGGAAAGAACGCACGCATCCGGGGTACAATATACTGAAAGGACATGCAGGGAGAGAGGAGAACATGAGCACGACGCACGCCGAAGAATGCTTCGACAGACTCGCACCCGAGGTAAAAGCCTTCCTGGGACACATAAGAAAGGCGCCGCCTCCCGCCATTTCCATCGATTCCTATAAGGCGATGAGGCAGTTTGCGCTTTCCATGGTGACAAGGGTGGAAAGGACGGACTTTTCGGGCAAGATCGAGGACACGGCGATACCCGGCCCCGGAGGGCCCATACCCGTCCGCGTGTACACGCCTGCCGGAGACGCGCCGCTGCCCGTCCTCCTCTTTTTTCACGGCGGCGGGTGGGTACTCGGGAGCCTCGATACGGAAGAAGACACGTGCCTCGCCCTCGTGAAGCGGACGCCGTGCATCGCCGTCTCGGTGGACTACAGGCTTGCACCCGAGCACCCCTATCCCGCGGCGTTGGAAGATTCTTACGCGGCCCTTCTCTGGGTGGCGGAGCACGGCCGCGCGCTGGGGGCGGACCCCACGCGCATCGCGGTCAGCGGGGAAAGCGCGGGCGCCAACCTCGCCACCGTCCTCACCCTGGCGTCCAGGGACCGGAAGGGACCAGTCATCACTTTTCAGGCGCTCTTTTATCCGGCGACGAACATCGCCGGTTCCACGGCGGAATCGATGAAAGACTTCGCCGAGGGATTTTTCATCGGCAGCCGCGATATGGAGGGCATAAGGGCCATGTACGTGCCCGAGAAGAAGGACTGGACAAACCCTTACGTCTCTCCGCTGCTCGCCCCGGACCTCTCGCTCCTCCCTCCCGCCCTTGTGGTCACCGCGGGCTGCGACCCCCTGAGGGGCGACGGAGAAGCGTACGCGCTGCGTCTGGCGGACGCGGGCGTCCAGGCGAAATGTGTCTGCTACGAGGACATGATACACGCCTTCCTCCTCCTCTTCAAATCGTCGGTGAGCAGGCAGCAGGCCCTCGATACAACGGCCGCCATGCTGAGGAACGCCTTTGGCGCCTGATTCTTCACCGGCCCTTTCACGGCCCCTGCCGGATGCCATGCCCCTGTCCGGGTAAGATCTTCCCGCATCCTCCTGTTTTGCCGGTTCTGTCTCTCATTTCGCACCCCTTCTGTTTCTTCAGCGAAACCATAGATTGACAATAAACGGGGGCGTACTTACGTTGATTCAGGCATACCCGTGAAGAACAAAAGCCCCGGCGTGAGAGTGGAAGCATACACGCCCACGTGGCTGCGCACGTCCGTCCGAAGACCTCCACCTGTCCCCCACCCTTCAAGAGTGGTTCGCTCCACTTCTTTGGTTCCTTCGTCTGTCCTCTTGCCGTAACGCCGATCCGGACGTGCGTCCACGTCAAGGGTTGGACCGATTCCTGGGGCTCCCTGTTCCGTGAACCTGAATGTAACCCAGGTATGTAAACTGTCAATAAGCGCGACAAAGAAATATGAAGGATAGGTTTACGATCGAACTTCAATTGTGTGAAGAAGCAGGGGGGCGACCGTCACGGTCGCCCCCCTGCTTCTTAAAGTACCTTCGATGCGCGGGTATGGCGAAGGCCAACGAGGGCGTTCCTCTTTTGTTGCCCGGCGCGACGGTACAAGGGTGCGCCGGGTGAGCTTTCCGAAAACGTCTGTCCGGTCACCCCCGCAGCCTTTTTCTGATGCCCATGAGGCCGACCAGCCCCGGCGCGAAAAGGAGCAGGGCAGGCGGCAGGGGCACGGGAGGGTCGGAAAACTGGTTTTCTAAATAATGCATGCCGGACACCCCTCCCGAGAGCGAGTCGCCTGCGTTCATGGTGATGTCATCGACGACATAGAGACTCTTATAATAGGATGGTAACAAACCCGACATGGTCTGGAAGGTGCCGGATTGGGTCACCGTGACCGTCAGCGTGGCCAGCTTCGTTGTCTCCGTGGAGTCGGTGTAGACGCGCTCGATCACCGTCGCGGAGCCGTTGCTGCCTATTTCGGCGCTGAACCCCAGGAGAACGTTGTTTATCGCCATGGGGACCGATGCCGGTATGTTGACGGAGAAGGAGGTCTGGACGTTCGGGATGAAGCTGTAGACCGGGCTCAAATTCACAAAAGCAAGTCCGGGCCCCACAAGCGGCGTGTTGACGGGTATGACGCTGATGGCGGAGGCCCCTATGTCGGAACTGCATCCAAAATTGGTGAACGTCCCGCTATCTATCGTTGCCCCCGGTGTGTTGATCAGGTCTGCCAGGGTTGTCGCCTCCGCGCTGCCGATCAGGGCGAAAGACACCAGAAAAACAGTTAACAACAAGTCCATGGCAACATGCTTTCTCATCACTCCCTCCTGTCGAATTACTCCTCGTTACAGGCAACTTTCCGGTGCCTGTCTTCCCCGTATGGCCGGCCCGTAATGCCGAGGACCGTGTCGCCCCAGGTTCCGTGGGGTGCGCCACCGTGAGACAAGACGGCCGAAGCTGCGCTGGTCGGGACAACGGTAACGCCCTTCCCCTTCTTTCCTTTGGGGTATGTTCTGTCCGTGGCAACCAGGCTGTCTGAGTAAAAAACGATCTGAGGAGCGAATCTTGAGACCCTTGGCTTTCCGTCCCACCGTCACCGATGGCTTGGCCGTTTCACTTACGATAATAATGTTATACTATGTCTAACATAATGTCAAGAGAAAGTGCGCGTTCAGAAGAAACAACGGTGTTTTCGGGGATAGTCCGGAAAGCCGGGTTTACAAAGGTCGTTCCCCAGGGAAGGAAACACGCGGAAACGTGTGGGACATCGATTCGCGGCGCGGGCCTTAGGACCCTCCCGGTCCGCGCCGAAAGATGACGGAGAAGAAAGAAGCGGGGAGAAGCGCCCTTATCCCTTTTTCAGGCCGTCGACCATCAATTGCGCCAGGCTTTTCGCGAACGCGGCGGGGTCCTTGGGCCTCGACCCTTCGAGGAGGAGCGCCTGGTCGTAGATGAGCTTCACGTATTCCTTCAGGACCGGGCTCTTCCCGTCACGTTCGAAGAGTTCGTTCATCGCGGCGAAGAGCGCGTGGTCGGGGTTTGTTTCCAGTATCTTCTTGCTGTCGGGCACGTTCTGCCCCATGGACCTGAGTATCTTCTCCATCTGCGGGTTGAGGTCGCCTTCGTCGGTCACGAGGAGACAAACGGAATCCCGGAGCCTTCCCGAAAGGCGCACGTCCTTTACCTGGTCGGCGAGCTCTTCCTTGATCAGGTCGATCAACTTTTGGTATTTTTCCTGTGTCTTTTCCTTCTCCGCCTTATCCGTCTTGTTCAGGTCGACGTCCCCCGCGATGATGGACCTGAGACGTTTTCCCTTATACTCGAAACCGGTCATCACGAGGTCGTCGACCTCGTCGAGCATGATGAGGACTTCGAAGTCCTTCGCGCGGAACGCCTCCAGGTAGGGCGATTTCACCGCCTCTTCAAAAGAGGGCGCGGGCATGTAGTAGATGTGCTCCTGCCCTTCCTTCATGTCGTCCACGTACTCCCCGAGCGTCCTCCTTTTCCCCTCTTCGGCAATTGTCGAGGGGAAAAGGAGGAGGTCCGCGATGGTCTCCTTCCTCGTGAAGTCGTAGTAGAGACCCTCTTTCAGCACGGAGCCCGACTGTTTGTAGAAGGCGAGGTACTCGTCGTATGCGTCCTTCTTGAGCTCGCCGAACGTCTCGAGCACCTTCTTGATGATGTTGTTCCTTATGACCTCGACCTGCCTGTTGTTTTGCAGGATCTCGCGCGACACGTTGAGGGGGAGGTCGGAGGAATCGACCACGCCCTTGACGAAGCGGAGGTACAAAGGAAGCAGCTCCTCGCAGTGGTCCATGATCTTCACGCGCTTCACGTAAAGCATGGGGCCTATCTTGTAATCCTTGTGAAAGATGTCGTGGGAGACCTTTTTCGGGATGTAGAGCAGGGCCGTAAACTCGGAGGTGCCTTCGGCCTTGTAGTGGATCACCTTGAGCGGCTCTTCCGGGTCGTGGGAGATGTGCTCGTAAAACTGGGTATACTCCTCAGCGGTAATCTCTGATTTCTCCCGCAGCCAGAGGGCCTTGCGCGAATTGAGCGTCATGTCCTCCCTGAGCTTCACGGTTTTCGATTTGTCCAGCTCGCTCTGCTTCTCCCTTTCCACCTCCATCACGACCGGGTGCTCGATAAAATCGGAGTAGCGGTGGACAACGTCCTGTAGCTCCCATTCTTCCAGGTACTGTTTCTCGTCCTCCCTCAGATGGAGGACAACGTCCGTCCCCTTCCCCTTCTTCTCCATGTCCTCGACGGTGAATGCGCCGTCGCCCGTCGATTCCCATTTGACGCCCATATCGCCCTTCGATCCCGCCTTCCTCGAAAGGACCGTGATCCGGCCGGCGACCATGAAAGAAGAATAGAAACCCACCCCGAACTGGCCTATCAATTCGGGGTTGTCCTTGATATCCTTGTCCCGCAGGGTCTGGAGGAATTCCTTGGTCCCCGAGCGTGCGATCGTCCCCAGGGCCTCTACCGCCTCGTCTTTCGTCATGCCGATCCCGTTGTCACTCACGGTAAGGGTCCCCTTCTCCTTATCCGGCGTAATCCTGATCGTCCATTCCTTATCGTTCTCCTGGATGCCGGCGTCCGTGAGCGCCTCGTAACGCGCGCGGTCTATCGCGTCCGACGCATTGGAAATAAGCTCCCTGAGAAAGACTTCCTTATGCGAATAAAGCGAATGTATCATGAGATCGAGCAACTGCTTGATCTCGGTTTTGAATTCTCGCGTCTCTACGGTCATCGGTATTCTTCCTCCTCATCCTCGTGATAAATAAGGACCGAAGGGCGCACGGTGCGCACCCCTTGCCTCGCTCCCTGTTAATATAACGAGAAAATCGCCGGCAGGCAAGGCGGCGTCCGGCCTTCAGGCAGGAGTGCGTTCCTCCCGCTTCTCCCTGACGACGCAGCAAACGCCGCGTCCTTCGATACCCGGCTTGAAGCACAGGTTGTCCGACTTGCAGACAGACGGCTCCCTGTCCCCGGACTTCCAGCGGTTAACAAGACCGGGCTCGGCGATCAGCGGGCGGCAGAGGGAGATGTAGTCGGCCGTCCCTNNGCACGCGGACCTTCTCCTTGTAGCGGCGGGCGGCCTCATAATAGTGCGCACCTCCCTCCACGCGCGCCTCTTTCCCCGTCCTCGAAGGCGAGTAAGGGTGCGAAGAGAGGGTGCCCCCGCTCATCTCGATGGCCGTGATGCCCCGGTTTTCGAGCATGGCGGAAACGGTGAGCATCTCGTCGACCGTAAAGCCCCCGTCCATAAAGTCTTCCGAGTTGATCTTGACCATGATGCCGAAAGCCTCGCCCACCTCTGTCCGCGCGGCACCGAAGACATCGAGGAGCAGCCGTGCCCTGTTCTCCAGGGACCCCCCGTAGTCGTCCCGTCGTTTGTTGTACACGGGGGAGAGGAACTGGCTTATCAGGTACCCGTGGGCGGCATGCAACTGGACCCCGTCGAACCCCGCCTCCTTGGCCCTGGCCGCGGCAAGGGCGAAGTCTTTCGTCAGCCCGGCTGCGTCATCCCCCGTCATTTCACCGCAGCGCGGGCGTCCGTCTTTATCGATCGCCGACGGTCCGAGGGGTGTGCTTCCGGTCAATTGCGACGCAGCCGAGCATCCGGCATGAGAGATTTGCGCGACGATCTTTCCGCCTGCATCGTGGACGGCTTTCGTCATCTCCCGCAAGGGGCCGACGTGGCCGTCACTATAGATGCCCAGTTGGAAAGAACCCGCCTGCCCTTCCCTGCTCACATAGGCGTGGCTCGTGATAATCAGGCCGACGCCGCCGCGCGCCAGGTCGACAAGCACCTGCGTGAGCCTGTCCGTCGGATATCCATCGGACGAGGCCATCCCTTCCCATGTCGCGGAGCGGACAAACCTGTTCTCGAGCAGCATATTGCCAAGCTTCGTTGTCTCAAAGAGTTTTGCCATGTCTCTTCCCCCCTGTCGAGCCGAGGATATGCGCACATCGGACGTCATATTTTAACACATTTCATGTGGAGATCAGCATGTTTCCGGAGGCGGCAGGGGCGGTTTCGAGCCCCACCGGAAGGGCTATTGACAACCCCCGCTGCACATGGGCTAAATGAAGTATATATTCATAGAGACGCGATACAGAAGGAGTTGCGATGAAAAAGGGAATGCTGCTTTTCGCTGTCGTCCTGGCCGGGCTTCTCGTGGTCCTGCCGGCAGCCGGCAATGCCGGTCACGGTGGAGGTGGTCATGGTGGGGGAGGAGGCCGCGGTGGTGGTGGTTACCATGGCGGCGGGTACCATGGCGGGTACTGGCGCGGTGGAGGTTGGTACGGAGGGGTCTGGTTCGGACCGGGGTATTACTATCCACCCTACTACTACCCCCCGGTTGTCCCTCCTGTCTATGCCGCCCCGCCGCCTGCGTATGGGGTCCCTGACCCCGGATATGCGTATCCGGACCAGTCATATGCATATCCCGACCCTGCGGCGCCGGGCCAATACGGAAATCCTTATACCGATCCCTCGATGGCGCCCCCGAACGGGAGCGGCAACCCGGCCGCAAACCAGGGGCAGGTCGTGACCGTGCCGGGCCAATGGGTCAGCGGCAGGTGGTTGCCGGAGCACCAGGTGCAAGTGGCACCGAGTCACTGACGACGGGTTGTGAGACGAGCGATACGGGTATTCCATAAAGTTGCCAACGATCCCGCCGGCCTTCGCAGGCTCACGGGATCGTTTTTCCTTCCGCTCTTCATCCTCGCGTCAATTTGTCTGCACGGCGGCATCGCCCCTGCCGCGGGAAATGTCATCAAAGTCACGGACGGGGGCCGCGTCAGTGCGGACATAGTCGATTCCCCCCTCACGCAGGTTTTGGCGGACCTTTCGCAAAGTGTACCGATAGAGATAAAGGGGATTCCCGACAGAAACGACAGGGTCACTCTTCATTTTTCGCGCCTGACCGTTCAGGAGGCCCTGCGAAAGATCATGGCGGGGTACAACTACGTGGTGATCAAGCCTCAACCGGCGGGGGGAAGACTCTCGATGACGATACTCGGCAAGGCCGGCAAGAGCGTGAGAGAGGCCGCGTCGCCCCCTGAAGCTCCATCGCCCCCTGATGAGGCAGGGCCGCCTCCCGCGGCGAACACGCAGGCCAGGCCCGCTCCGGCGACGGCCACACTGACCGCGCCGTCTCCGGCGTCCCCCGCGTCCCCCGCGCAACCGCCCGCGGGCCGGTCCGTCCTGCCCTCAGGCCCGGTCGATGGGCAGCCGCCTGTAGCGGCGGCGAATCCCGCGCCAACCGCCGAGGCGGCCGCAACGTCACCCGAAATCGCAACGACGGCGACACCGCCCGGTGTCCTGCCCGCCCCCTCCGATCAGCCGGAGTTTAACCCCGCGGCCTGGGGAGGCAAGGGCCGCCACAAATAAGAGTTTTTGGCCGGACGAGCGTCCCCGGCTGATTATGGTGCAGGCTTTAACGCACCCTTTCGAGCGCTATCAGCGCCGCCCCCAGCGCGCCCACGACCTGGGGCTCGGCGGGCACCTTCAGTCCTACCCCCATCGATTCCCTGAGGGCAGCCACAACCCCCGTATTTTTCGCGACGCCTCCCGCCATGACGACCTCCTCTTCCAGGCTGCCGAGCCTGTTGACCAGACCCATGGTCCTGTCGGCTATCGCCATGTTGATACCGTGGAGAATATCCGGGAGCTTCTCTCCTTCGCTCACGAGCGAGATCACCTCGGACTCGGCAAAGACCGTGCATATGCTGCTGATCGTCAGATGCTTCCCATGCCCGAGAGATAGCTCGCCCATGCGCTCCAGGTCGATTTTCAGGGCAGACGCCATCACCTCGAGGAACCTCCCCGTCCCGGCGGCGCACTTGTCGTTCATCTCGAACTCGACGACGCGCCCCCTGGCGTCGATCTTTATTGCTTTTGTATCCTGTCCCCCGATGTCGATAATGGTCCTTGCGCCGGGAAAAAGGTAGTTGACCCCTTTGGCGAGACAGGTGATCTCCGTGACCGTATCGAGCGCAAAAGCCGCCCTGCGCCTCCCGCACCCCGTCGCCACGACGCATGCCGCGTCGCTCCGGTCCTTTCCCGCATCCACGAGCACCTTATCGAAGGCGAGCTGCGACGCATGACCGGAGTCGGCCCCCGTGTGAAGTATGCTGTATGCGACGAGGCCCTTCTCTTCGTCGAAGAGAAGGGCCTCGGTCGTAATCGAACCGATATCCAAGCCTGCCACTAACATGGCTAATGCGGCGGGATCATTCTATCGTAGCCAGTACCGTGTCGGCGTCGACCTCCTGTCCTGCCGAAACAAATATCTCTTTTATGACACCGGCCGAGGGAGCAACGATGGGCATTTCCATCTTCATTGCCTCCAGGGTCGCTATCTGGTCGTCCTCGTTGACTTTGTCGCCAACCTTGACCGTCACGCTTACGATCTTCCCAACCATCGGAACAGTCACTTCGGTAGCCATCTTTTCCTCCTTAGCTTTTTCTGTATCCCAAAGCGAATTGGGCTATGATCATCTTCTGGATGTTTGACGTTCCTTCGACGATCTGATAGGACTTGGCGTCTCTCAGGAATCTTTCCACCGGATACTCGGAGGAGAACCCGTAGGAGCCGAATATCTTGACTGCTTCGGAGGCGCAGAAGTTCGCGGATTCCGCCGCGTAATACTTGGCCATCGACGTCTCAAGCGTATTGTTCAATCCCTGGTCCTTCTGCCATGCGCACCTTAACACGAGAAGCTTTGACGCCTCATGCTCCACGGACATCCTGCCGATCTGTTCCTGGATCATCTGGAACTGGCCTAGGGGCTGGCCGAACTGCTCCCTCTCGTTCGCGTATTTGCAGGCTTCCTCGATGCAGCTCTGGGCCACGCCGACCGCGCGTGCGGCCGAGCTCAGCCGGGTGAAGTTAAGCATGGTCATGCATATCTGGAACCCCTGGCCAGGCTTACCCACGAGTGCGCTCTTCGGGATCTTCGCTTCTTCAAAGAATATCTCGCCCGTCGGGGAGCAGTGCAGACCGAGCTTCGTCGTGATCGGCCTCTGGGTGATGCCCGGCGTGGAAAAATCGACGACAAAGGCGGACATGCCCTTGTGCTTCGCGGCCTTGTCGGTCATCGCGTAGACAATGCCGGTGCCGACGAAAGGCACGCCAGATATCCAGGTTTTCGTGCCGTTCAGGACGTATCCGTCGCCGGTCTCGGTCGCCGTCGTCCGCATGCTCGCGACATCGGAACCGGAATTCGGCTCCGTGATGGCGAAGCAGCCACCGCTCGTACCGGCGATCAGGCCCGGCAGATACTTCTCTTTCTGCTCTTCGTTGCCAAACTTCAGGAGCACGTTCTGCGGGCCGTTCATCTGCACGTTGAACGGGAGGCCCCAGGACGGGCTGACCCTCGCGAACTCCGTCGCCATCAGGGTCGCCGCCAGGTTGCGTTCTTCCAGGCCGAGTCCGCCGTACTGCTCGGGGGCTATACAGCCGAACATCCCCTGGTCGCCCATCTTCTTCACGAGCTCGGGGCGGTACTTGTGTTCCTTCTCATCCTCTTCCATGGTGGGCTTAACATTCTTGACCGCGAAATCGTAGGCCATCTTACGCATCGATTCCAATTCTTCAGACCATTTGAAATCCATAGGTTATCCTCTCCTTAGAGTCGAATGTGAAACAATTAGCAAAGTATCCGCTATATTAGCAAACGACATTTTCGATGTCAAGCTAATTCTGGCGAAAAACGGGAGATTGGAACGGCCCGCGAGGCCCGCTCAGGGAAGAGGAACAACGCGCCTAATCCGACGCCAGGAATTTCTCGAGCGCCCTTTCCTGAGAGCTGAATGCAAGCCGGGGCAGACGCGCTACCGGGAAGTAACCCACGTCGCAGGCGTCGTCGCCCGCCGCCTCCGCACCCCCGACCTTTTCGGCCCGGAAGGTCACCACGACCACCTCCCCGTACGTCCCCGTCTGGTCGGAGCATACGTCGAGGAGTCCGACAATCAGGCCGTCGACGCCCGATTCCTCTTTCAGCTCCCTCAATGCGGCCTCTTCGATGCTTTCGCCGCACTCCGCAAAACCTATGGGGAAGCACCACATGCCCTTCGCGGGCTCCTGGGCCCTCCTGACGAGGAGGAGCTCACCTTTCTCGTTCGAGAGGATGACGGAAGCCACGGGAAGAGGATTTTCGTAATAGACCTGTCCGCACGTCCCGCAGACCTGCCGCTCCTTCCCGTCGATGACGCCTTTGCCCAGCCTGTTGCCGCAGTAGCTACAAAATACCTTCTCTTTCATGATCACACCACTGTTACACGGAAAGTCATTTCCCTTCGCCGCCCCCCCCGGAACCCGGCCTCATGTAGTATAGCCTACCGCAATTGCCGGCGAAAGGGTTTTCTTGCCGGTCCAGTGATTGCCTCGTCCCGGCGCTTGTGGTATAAATGAATGATGGCGCCAAAGAGGCTAGGGCTGTTTCTTTTCGTTCTGCTCCTCGTGCTTCCGGGATGTACGCTCTCCGACACCCCGCGCCGCTCGCTTTCCGAGCTGAGGACGGCGCTTTTGGACCACGACGCGGAGCGGGCCTTCCGCTATATCGATACGGACCGCGTGGTGGAATGCCTGGTGAGGGATACATTCCTGAAATACGAAAAGAAGGCGGACAGTCCCCTGGAGGCGCTCGGTCTCATGGCGGGCCGGCAGGCGGCTTCCATAATGATGCCCGGCATCAAGGACCTGGTCCGAAAGCAGCTTAAGGAGGCGATCACCTCGTCCGACGAGGCGGGCTATTTTCAGGACATCAGGAGGGCGAGCGTCTGGTACCTCACTATCGACGTCGAGGGAAGCACCGCCCTGGTGGCGCCCATGGGCAAATCGGACATACGGTTCAGGATGGCAAGGATGGACGACGGGCGCTGGCGGATAGTCGAGATCATCCGTAAATGAGCGCCCACCGCCATCCGGCGAGGAGGTAATGTCATGGTCATCGGCGAGATCGAGAGGGGCGAGACCGAGGTGCTGAGGATCAGCACCGAAGAATATAAGGGACGGAAATATATCGATGTGAGGATTTATTTCGAGAACGATGAAGGGGAATGGAAACCGACCAAGAAAGGCATCACGATTCCGCCCGAGCGGGTCGACGCCTTCATGGAGCTGATCAAAAAGGCCGGCGAGACCTTTTAGGCGATCGTGCAAAAAAGCCTCCGGGGGCGCGTCGTGGACGACGACTGTCTGTTCTGTCAGATCATTGCGAAAAAAAGGGACGCGGAGACCGTCTACGAGGACGAGACGATTGTCGCGTTCAAGGACAGGTATCCCCACGCACCCGTCCATCTGCTCATCGTACCGAAGAAACACATCAGGAGCATCAACGACCTCGCCCCGGAAGATAAGGACACCGTGGCCTGGATGTTCATGAAGGCCCCCGAAATCGCGAGACTCATGTCGGTGGACCGGTCAGGCTACAAGCTGCTCATCAACGTGGAGCGGGGCGCGGGCCAGGTTGTTTTCCATCTGCATCTGCACCTGACGGGCGGCTGGCGATAGGCAAGCGAGGCCGATTCCCCGCCGTGCATCGGAAATCGCCTCGCTTGGCAAACCACCCGATAAGGTGCGGGAAGTATTTTCACGACACTTTTTTTCTTGACAAATGGTTATACATTGTATAGGATATGCGGACGTCTGAAACGCCAAACCATCCGCGAGGGTGGGACGGAAAGCCGAGGGTCTCGGGTAATCACCTTGTTCTTCATCAGACAGACGGCCGGGCCGCCAGCAATCATCATAAGGAGGGCAGTATGAGAATGAAGGTTTTTGCCTTACTGGCGGTATTCGCATTCGGAGTATTTGCGATGCACGGCGTCGCAGCGGCCGACAACGTGGCCTTGAACAAGACCGTGACGGCAAGCGGTTCCTACAGCCTTGCCTCAGGCACGTCCCTTGGGACGATCGTCGACGGGAATTTTGTTCCAGAGACAACCCAGTGGCAGAGCAACGTCTGGTGGAACGGCCTGGGTACGTCTTTCACGATCAATCTGAACGGCACGTTTGTCATCAACAGCTTCACGATCCAGGCGGACGACAATGACACCTACAGGGTGTCCTACTGGGATGCAGGCTCCAGTAGCTGGAAAACGGCGTGGGACGTGCCCTCTGTCAGTAGTTNNCTCCTCTTCCAGGCTACCGGCGGCGACAATAGCTACGGGGTATCCGAAATCCAGGCGCACGGGTCGGCCGTTCCCCTGCCTCCCGCGTTTTTCCTGCTCGGACCGGGCCTCGGCGGACTGGCAATGATGAGGAGAAGGTTCAAGAAATAGACTCCATCGCGTCCATTATGGAAGGTGGGGGTCGGACGACGCCCCACCTTCTCTTTTCCTCCTGCCCCATTTTTGGCGCCCGTCTATGCGTCGTCGGTCCCTTTCATGTCGATTCCCTTCGGGACCTGAATGCCTTTTCGGCTTCACGGCAGCAAAACACCCTGAGTGCCACCCGCCATCACGCCGGTCTTCCCACCGGCTGCAACCGCTGACATCGGCAGGTTTTGCGGGCGCTTTCCCGGCTGGCGATAGATCTCATCCTTCGCGGGAACCGGGCGGGAGGAGCGTGAAGCGGCTCATGGCCGCATCGAGATCTTGGGCGAGGGCCGCCAAACGGTGGGCCGAGTCGGCGGAATTTTGTGCGAGTTCGGCCGCCCCGCGCACTACCTGCGTCACCCCCCGTGCATTCGAGCTGATCTCGGAGGTGGTGATGGTCTGCTGCTCGGCGGCGGATGCGATATGACTGATCTGCGTGGCAACGGCCTCTATCCGTTCCATTATGCTGTTGAGCGCCTCTCCCGAGGCGACAGCCTCCCGGGTCCCCTGCTCAACCTCGCGCACACCCTCTCCCATGGATGCCACGACCCCTTTTGTCTCATCCTGTATAGCCTTGATCAT
>PLSJ01000117.1:21396-21935 GCA_003165115.1 Syntrophaceae bacterium
CGTTGAGGGCCAGCAGATTGGTCTGAGCGGCGATATCGTCTATGGTGCCGATGATTGTTCCGATCCGGTCCGAAGCCCTGCCGAGGTCCTCTATTGCGCGAGTGGAGTTCTCGACCCGCAGTGCAATCCGGTCCATGATCGTCATCGCCCCCTGGACGATCCCGACTCCGTCCCGCGCCGATTCGCGTGCCTGCCGGGAGGCATCGGCAGCCATTGTGCAGTTGCGTGATATCTCGGATGACGTCGCCGCCAACTCCTCTCCCGCCGTAGCCATGGTCTCCACCTGGCCGAACACCCTGTCGGTCCCTGACGCCATCTGGCCGGATATCGCAAGAAGCTGTTCCGAGGCCGAAGTTACCTGGCTCCCGGCCTTTTTTGCTTCGGCCACCATGCCTCTCAGCCGTGAAATCATGTCTTTGATGGCCTTGAGCATCTTGTCGGTCTCCCCTTGGCCCCTGACCTCGATCTCCATCGACAGGTCGCCTCCTGCCATGCGGTCGGCAAAACCGATTACTTTTGGTTCATCCGACTAAAGCGTA
>PLSJ01000126.1 GCA_003165115.1 Syntrophaceae bacterium
CTTTCGAGTCCACTCCATGGGCCGTCCCACCGGGTGCGCCCCTTTTATGGCGGGATACTCACTCTTATCATAACCGGCCGGCCGGATGCAACAACATTTGTCTTGCCGGCGCCGATCCCGCTCCGGATTGTGCGTTTTTGTCGCCTCGATCAGGGTGAAACAGACAACAGGCGGATAAAGTAAAGGGATTTCCGGACGATAAAATACCATGAGCACCGGGTACACCTTCGGCCTATGCATTGCATGAGGTGATCCATTAAAGTGAGGAAGCCATGAATGAGAAAATCCTGCTTGTAGACGATGAAGAGACCACGCTGGGGATAGTCGGGCTGTTGCTCCAGGCAGCGGGATACGAGGTCGACGCGCGGCGGGGTGGGTTCGAGGCGCTTGAAGCCTTTGCCCGCGACCCCCATTCGTTCGATCTCGTCATCTCCGATCAGTGCATGGAAAGCATGTCGGGGGTGGTGCTGGCAAAAAAGCTTCTGCAGACCAGACCCGGAACGCCGATAGTCATTCTGACGGGTGACGGCGAAACGGCGAAAGCGGGAGCGGAAGGCGTAGGCATCCGCGGCTTTGTGCAAAAGCCCGTGACGATCGGACAGCTTGTCCGGTCGATAGACGAGGCGCTTGCGTGTCCGGCCGTTTAAGCCTTGGCTATTCTTCCGGGGCCATCCCGATTGCCCCCTTGGGGCATACGGCCGCGCAGATCCCGCAGCCCTTGCAATAGTCCAGGTCGATCAACACGCTCCCGCTCCCCTCTTCCCTGGTGCAGAGATCGGGACAGAGCAGGCTGCACAGGTCGCACGATTCGCATGACGTCCATCCGAGGCAGCGTTGGGCCTCACGGAGGGCTTCTTCTTCCGTCAAGCCGGGTTCAACGGGAGGACGCTTTCTCCCTTTCGTCCTGGGGATGACTATTTTTTTGCATTCCTTGACCATCTATCTTCCCTTCCTCTTCCCGCCGGTGCGCGCATTCGCCGGACGGGACGGCTCTCCCGAGAGATAGTCGTCGATCCGGGCGGCCGCTCTTTTCCCGTCCGCTATCGCGGCGACGGCCATACCCGGCCCCGCGACCACGTCGCCCCCGGCAAAAACGCCCGGAAGGGTCGTGGCGGGCGTGGCGGGGTCGCTCCTGATCCAGCCCCCCTCGGTCAGCTCCAGCCCCGGCAGCTCCCCGACGAAACCGGTCTCGGGCGCCTGGCCTATGGCGACGATGACCGTGTCTCCCCTGATTGTCTTCGTGATCTTCCTCTCGTAGGCAGGACTGAAGTTCCCGTGGCCGTCGAACACGGACGCGCACCTCACGAGTTGGACGCCTTTCACCCGTCCCTCCCCGGTCAGGATCGTCTGCGGCGCCCATCCCGCGAGGAGACCCACCCCGGCGCCGCCCGCCCGGTCCACCTCGTGTTCGCCCGCCGCCATCTCCTCCCGCCGCTCCAGGCAGACGATGCGGACCGACTGCGCCCCACTCATCCGTGCCGTCAAGGCGGCATCTACGGCCACATTGCCCCCGCCCACGACGATCACCCGTTTCCCGACTTTCCGCTCCTCGCCGGCCCGGCCGAGGAAGCCGATCCCGCTGAGGACCCCCGGCGCGTCCTCGTTTTCAAGACCGAGCCGTGCCCCGGCTTGCGCGCCGCAGCCGATATAGACCGCATCGAAGGTGTCGCGGACCTCTTTCAGAGAAACGTCCCTGCCTATTTTCGTGTTGTATCGCACCTCGATTCCCGCCTTTTCGATAAGGGAAACCTCCCTTTCCACCACCTGTGGCGGAAGACGGAAAGGGGGCACGCCGAAGGAGAGCATGCCGCCGAGTGCATCCCGGCTCTCGAATATGGTTACCCGATAGCCTGCCTTCCTCGAATAAAGGGCGCACGTCATGCCCGACGGCCCGCCGCCTACGACCGCCACCCTCCCTTCTTTCCGCACCCTTACCACGGGCACGGGGATCTCCCTCTTTCCCACTTCATAATCGGCGACGAACCGTTTCAGGGCGCAGAGAGAGACGGCGTCGTCCACCTTTTCACCTCTGAGGCACGCTTTCTCGCACGGGTGATGGCAGATCCGGCCTATGATGCCGGGGAAAGGGAGTTCCTCCCTGATCACGTCGAGCGCATCGAGATATCGGCCCTGCGCGATAAGGCGGACGTATTGGCGCGTATTCAGGTCGGCCGGGCACGCCTCCTGGCAGGGAGGCAGGACAGGGCCGCCCGCCCGCCTGACCGGGTGCGCCTGCCCGCTGTAGAGGGCGCCCCGGTCAGGCTATGGGCCTCCTTGCGGTACTCGGGGATAAGCTCGGCGGGGCATCCGCGGACGCAGGCTTTGCAGGTGCGGCACGAGTCCGCGTCGATGACGGGCCTGTGGGTCCTTCCTTCAACCATGGACCTGCCTCCCCATCTCCCTGCCGGTGTTGAAGGCTTCCAGGTTCGGTTTCAGAAACCGGCCTCCCCCGTGCTGCCCGATAGCCCGTTCCACCGCGGAGGGAGAGACGAGAGAGGTCATCTCGACGAGCGCGCCCAGCAGGACGATGTTGGCAGCCTGTTTGTTCCGCAGCTTGTTCAGGGCGGCGTCGGTTGCGGGAATCCCGACCTGTCGCGCGTCCGGCCCTTTCCGCGGCGTCACATGAGGCGCGTCATAGACGATCAATCCCCCGGGGACGACGTCCGTACAGTACTGGTCGTACGCAGCCTGCGACATGGTGACGAGGATATCGGCCGTGGTCAGGTGGGGGAAATCTATGGGACCGTCGGAGAAGACCACCTCCGATTTGCAGCCCGAGCCCCTGGCCTGGGCGCCGTACGAGTTGGACCCCGCCACGTACCTGCCCTGGAGCACGCCCGCCTGTCCGAGAAGCAGACCGGCCAGCACGACCCCCTGTCCCCCGAAACCGCACCATCGCACCTGCGTTATTCCCGGCATGGCAGTATCTCTCCGGTAACGATCTTTTCCGCGAGCTCCGCCTCGCTCATCCCTTCCGCATCCTCCTCGGGGATGCAGCGCTCCATCAGGTCGGCCACGAGGTCCTCGGGCTTATCGAGCCGGTTCCTCCTGCCGAACTGGGTAGGGCAGGGGGACATGACCTCGATAAAAGAGAACCCCTTGTGCCGGAGGGCCTTCTTGATGGAGTTGATGAGGGAGACCGGCTGGGTTACCGAATACCGGGACACGTAGGTGGCCCCGGCCGCCGTGACGAGCCGCCCGAGGTCGAAGGGGCGGTAAGGGTTGCCTTCGGCCGTCGTGGCCGTCTTCTTTCCCACGGGCGTGGTGGAGGCGACCTGTCCTCCCGTCATGCCGTATATCATGTTGTTCGCGCAGATGACCTTAAGGTCGATATCGCGCCTCGCCGCATGGATCAGGTGGTTTCCCCCGATGGAGCTTAAGTCCCCGTCGCCGCTGATCACCATGACGGTCAGGTCGGGGTTGTAGAGCTTCGCGCCCGTCGCAAAGGCCAGGGCCCTTCCGTGGAGGGTATGGAGCGTATCGCCGTCGTAATGGGGGCTCGGTATCCAGGCCGCGCACCCGATTCCCGACACGAAGAGCATCTTTTTCATATCCATCTTCATCTGGTCGATGGCCCGCAAAATGAGACCCATCAGTATGCCGTGGCCGCATCCGGGGCAAAAGGGCGTCGCCTTCACGCCCGGCCTCAGGTACTGCTCCATCGCCCTCGTCATCGAGCCATCCTCCTCAGGGCGTCCGTGATCGCATCCGGCGGGACCACCTCACCATTGGTCAGGCCCAAAGGCTCGACGTCGCAACGGACACATTTCCTCACCTCGCCGGCCACCTGGCCCCGGTTCATCTCGGGGACCAGTATCCTTTTCACGCACCCCCCGGCCCGCCCGACGGCACTTTCCGGAAAGGGCCAGAGCGTCTTGAGGCGCAGGAGACCCACTTTCAGCCCTTCCTTCCTCAGCTGTTTCACGGCGTAGAGGCTCGTCCTCGCCGTAAATCCGTACGCGATGACCGCCGTGTCGGCGTCTTCGAGGAAGGAGGATTCCGTTTCTCCGATGGCCTGTTCCTGTCTCAGCACCTTTTCATTGATCCGCGCGACGAGCCGGGCATGGACGTCCGGGTCGTCGGTCTTGCGAAAACCCCAGTCGTCGTGGGTTGAGCCGGTGACGGCCAGCCGCTCCCCCTCACCGAAAGCGGGCATGGGCGGGACGCCGTCTTCCTCGTCCGTGCCGAAGGGAGACGCGCCTGTGCGCTTCTTCCTGTCCCATATCTCCTTCGCATCGGAAATCTTTATCGTCTCTCTCAGGTGGGCCACCGCTTCATCGGCCAGGAGCATGGCGGGGACCCTGAAGCGCTCGGCCAGGTTGAAGGCCCGCACGGTCAGGTCGTACATCTCCTGGACGGACCAGGGGGAAAGGGCAATCACCTGGTAGTCGCCGTGGGATCCCCACCTGGCCTGCATGATGTCGCCCGCTCCGACCTTTGTCGCCTGCCCGGTGCAGGGACCCGCCCTCTGGACATCGACGACGACGCAGGGGGTCTCCGTAAAGGCGGCGTACCCGATTGCCTCCTGCATCAGACTGAAACCCGGCCCGGACGTGGCCGTCATGGCCTTCGCCCCCGCCCAGGCGGCGCCGATCACGGCCGAGATGGAAGCGATCTCATCCTCCATCTGGACGAATACGCCTCCGATCTCCCGGAGGCGGGCGGCCATCCGTTCCATCAGCTCGCTCGAAGGCGTAATCGGGTAGCCCGCGTAGAAGCGGCAGCCCGCGGCAAGCGCCCCTTCGGCGGATGCGTCATTGCCTGAAAAGTAGTACATGCCTTCGGGCAGCATCTTTGTCTCCAACCTCGCTCCTTTCGGCCGCTGGTCCGGCCCCTTGCCGTTCGGCCGGAATTCTTGACAAGTCTCATGGATGGTATACCATATTATATACCCATTGAAATTCAAAAGAGGCCACCAATATGGAAGAGATATTGAGGAAGCTCGATCTGTCGGGTGAACAGGCCGGGGCGGCTACAGGGTCATGGCTCCGCTGTGGCGGGGAGCTGCTCGAATCCGTGTCGCCCGTCGACGGCCGCGTCTTGGGCAGGGTCCGCTGCGCAAGCGTGGACGACTACGAGCAGGTGATAAGTTCCGCCCATCGCGCCTTCGAGCAATGGCGGATGGTGCCGGCCCCAAGGAGGGGCGAGGTCGTCAGGCAGATCGGGGAAGCCTTCCGGCGCAAAAAGAAAGAACTGGGCGCGCTGGTGAGCCTCGAGATGGGAAAGGTCCGCGCCGAGGGCGAAGGCGAGGTCCAGGAGCTGATCGATATCGCGGATTTCGCGACGGGACAGTCCCGCATGCTCTACGGCCTCACGATGCACAGCGAGAGGCCCTTCCACCGCATGTACGAGCAATGGCATCCCCTCGGTCCCATCGGGGTGATCACCGCCTTCAACTTTCCCGTCGCCGTCTGGGGTTGGAACGCCATGATTGCCCTTGTCACGGGGGACACGGTGGTCTGGAAGCCCTCGTCCAAGGTGCCCCTCTCCGCCATCGCCGCCTCGAAAATCGCAGCCGGCGTGCTGAAAGAGAACGGCTTGCCCGAAGGGATCCTCAACATCGTCATAGGGCGGGGCGAGACCGTCGGGGAGCCTTTGATCAACGACCGCCGCGTGCCCCTTGTCTCCTTCACGGGCAGCGTCCGGATGGGGCGTCACGTCAGCCAGGCGGTGAACGCCCGGCTGGGCAGGACACTCCTGGAGCTTGGCGGGAACAACGGCGTCATCGTGACGGCGAACGCGGACCTGGACCTGGCCGTGCGGGCCATCGCCTTCGGCGCCGTCGGCACGGCCGGCCAGCGCTGCACGAGCACGCGGCGGGTGATCGTCCACGAAAGCGTCTACCGGGCTTTCACGGAGGGCCTCGTGAGCGTATACAAGCAGGTGCGGATCGGCAACCCCCTCGATCCGGGGACGCTCATGGGCCCCCTGATCGACAGGGAAGCAGCCGGAATGATGCAGGCCGCCCTCCAGGAATTGAAAAGACAGGGGGGCCGGGTGATCTATGGCGGGGAAGTGCTCGCGGGAGGCGCGTTTGAGGCGGGGACCTACGTGAGGCCCGCCCTCTGCGAGGCGACGGCGGATATGGCGATCGTCCGGGAAGAGACCTTCGCGCCCATCCTCTATCTCATCCACTACCATACGCTCGACGAGGCGATCCGTTATCACAACGCCGTCCCCCAGGGACTCTCTTCCGCCATCTTCACCAACGATGTCCGGGAGGCGGAGGCGTTCCTCGGCCATGGGGGATCGGACTGCGGGATTGCAACGGTCAACGTCGGCACTTCCGGCGCCGAGATAGGCGGCGCCTTCGGCGGAGAGAAGGAGACGGGGGGCGGAAGGGATCCGGCTCCGACTCCTGGAAGGCGTACATGCGGCGTCAAACCTGCACCATAAACTGGTCGAAGGAGCTTCCCCTGGCCCAGGGGATAAGTTTCGAGATCATCTAAAGGGGCGGTTCATTAACTCCTGATCCCCTCTCCCTCGGGGGAAAGCCCTTGTTTCGACCCTCTCCCCGTGGGGAGAGGGTCGGGGTGAGGGGCNNGGATGCTGCTGGAATATAAAGTGGAGGTCGTCTTCGGCGTCCCCGGCGACACGAGCCTGGCCCCCTACGAAGCGATCCATGACGCCTTTCCCAAGATAAGGCACATCATGGCGCGGGACGAGCGCTCCGCCGGGTTCATGGCTGACGCCTATGCGCGCATCGCGTGCAAGCCGGGCATATGCGAATGCCCGAGCGGCGCCGGCGCCCTCTATTCGATACCGGGTATCGCCGAGGCCAACGCCTCGTCTATCCCCGTCATTCTGTTCACCTCCGATATTTCCCTCGCCGACGAAGGCAGGGGCGCCATTACCGCCCTCGACCACCATAAGCTCTTCGAGCCCGTCACGAAATGGTCGAGCTTCATGAAGCAGGTGGAGAAGATCCCGGAAACGGTCCGGCGGGCCTTTCGGATAGCCACCACGGGGAGACCGGGGGCGGTGCACCTGGCCTTTCCTCAGGAGGTCCTCACCGGTCTTTTTCAAGGGGGCGAACAGACCATCTTCTCCGAACCCGAGTGCGTCTGCTATCCCGCCTACCGGACGCGGGGAAGCCGGAAGGCCCTCGAAGAGGCGGCCGGGTACCTGCTGAAGGCGACCAGGCCCGCGATCATCGCGGGCGGCGGGGCCAACCATTCCGGCGCGGACCGGGAGATCCTCGCCCTTTCCGAATGGCTTGCCGCCCCGGTGGTCACCACGATCTCGGGTCAGGGGATCATGCCCGACGACCATCCGCTGGCCCTCGGCGTCGTCGGAGACAACGGGTTTCATCCGTACGCCAACCAGGCCGTCGAAGAGGCGGACGTGCTGCTCTACGTCGGCTGCAAGAGGGGGTCCGTCTCGACCATCCGCTGGACACTGCCCTCGTACCGGCCTACCCGCAAGATCATCCAGATCGACCTCGACCCCGTCCAGCTCTCGAACAACTTCGCGAATACCCTCGACATCGCCGGCGACGCGCGGCTCGTGCTGGCGGACCTGATCGGCCTGCTCGGGAAAGAAGGCAGGGGCCGCAAGCCCTCGCCGTGGGTGGACGAGCTGAACCGCACCCGCTTCTGGGAGGACGCGCAGACGGCCTTTCACTCGGATGCGGTGCCGATAAAGCCGCAGAGGATCATTCACGCCCTCAACCAGCGCCTTCCGTCGCCCGCGATCGTCATTGCCGACGCGGGCACCCCGACCCCCTACATCACCCGCTTCCTGAAACTCCAGGGCGGTGGTTCCAGGTTCCTTATCCCCAGGGCATTTGGCGGTCTGGGCTACGCGATCCCCGCCCTGGTGGGCGCGTCTCTTGCCAGTCCCGGAACGAGGGTGGTCGCGCTGTTCGGCGACGGCAGCCTCGGTATGTCCGCGGGTGACATGGAAACGCTCGTGCGCCTGAAGGTCCCGGCGGTGCTGATCCATTTCAACAACGGTTCCTTTGGATGGATCAAGGCGCTGCAGGCCCTTCACTGCAAGGCGAAGTTCCTGTCCGTCGATTTCACGGCAGGCGACATGGCAGCCGTCGCCCGGGGATTCGGGCTCACGGCGACGCATGTAGAGCAGCCGGGGGAGCTGGAAAGGGCCCTCGACGAGGCCTTCGCCAGCCAAGGCCCCGTCTTCCTCGACGTGGTGACGGAGTCGGAGTTGAGCGAGCTGCCACCGGTCTACTCGTGGCAAAAAAGGCGGCGGAGATGAAAGAGTAGCGACTGTCGGGTGGCCGATCCGGCATCGAGTACAACCTTGATCGATGCCGGAATTTAGGTTGGGCGCGTCTCGTCTCTCCGTCACCCCGGCGGAGGCCGGGGTGACGGGCTTTGGGGAAGACTCTTTCCTGACTCTCCCTTACACTCCCGGTTTTCGATACTCTTCCAGGTCTTTATCCGTCATCTGGTCAGGCGGGACGAGTCGATAGTGTTTTTCATAATCTACGGTCAGCCCGTTGTCGTTTTCGCTAAACAGAAAAAGGGCTATAAGATTGCCGGCCATGAACTGGGCGGCTATGGGCCTGCAAATGAGGGCGGGGAATTTCGCTTTACAGAGGGCTAAGTCCTGCTCGATTTGGACGATCCCCACCTGGTCGTTGCTGCCGCCCTTTGCCTGGACAGGGAAGACATAATGCGCTCCTCGTCGGTCTATCCCTATGTAGATCTCGTCGGTCTCGACCTGGCCCATGTCGGGAACGGATGTCCTCAGGTGGGACTGAAGAGAATAACAGGTGACGCCCGTGAAGACATCGACGAGGCGGTTATACCGCAGCTTTGCGAGAAGGGCCTGCTCATCGCTAAGCGCATACTTTGCGATAATCCCCGGCGTGGCTTCGGGTATTTTCGTCTTGGTCAGTATCTCGCTTGGAATTATCCTTGGAGTTTTGGTGAGTGCGAAGAGATACTTTGCGGGACCGCGAGGGCGGATTATCCATGAATGATCGGGTGGAGCACACTGGGTAATACTTTTGGGAAATCGGGCACGATAGCGAAAACTGTAGACGAGATCGCCTGTATTCTTGGGAAGGTCGATGTCGATCTCGGATGCCGCCTTAGCAATATCGTCTCTGGTGAAGGACACTTCCGTTTGACCCGGCTTGTACCGGTTAAGGAAAATAGTTTCTATTATCTGTGTATACCTGTTGCGCCGCTTTGGTGCTTTTTCAGCCATCTTCCAGCCCTACCCAGGCCACCGGAGGACTACCACTTCTTCCCTCATCTGTGTTTTGGTAGCGGTAGCCAGTCTCGTTCTGAACAGGTCCAGGGAAATCAACTCATAGCCGAGCGATCGGGCGATGTCGGCTAGGAGCCTTCCGGTCTCGATCGTGATCCTGAAGTAGGAAGCCTGGTCGCCTACCACGTATCCCAGCATGGCCCCCGCCTTCAGCGCCCGGCGCAGGTCGGATAAGTGGCGGGCCATGCCGCCGAAGTAGAGCTTTGTCACCCTCGAATACTGTTTCTCGAACCCTGACGTCTTCCCGAGGGCTATGCGACGGCTTTCGATTTCATCCGCGAGCTCCTGGATTTCCCGGTTATGGGAAATCCAGAGGTCATCATCATCGCCTTTGTAGACGTTTCGGGTATTGGAGCGCAAGAGGCCTTTCTTGAGGGAGCGAAGCTCGCCTTTGGTGGTAATGTAGCCGAGTAAAACACTCTCAAGGCGCGTAGTCCGTGTATAATCCTTTTCGTTAGGGTAGGGGGGCGAGGTGAAAACAGCGTCAATAGAGCCTGGAGGCAGCAATTCGTTTAACTGGCGAGCATCCGCAAGATGGACGCGGGAAGGGGTGTCCCTGAACTGCCGCAGATTCTTGATATCCCTGGCAAATGAATGAATCTCGGATAGCCAGCTCGGCACAACGCAGGCATCTGTTTTCTTTTTTCTGGCAACCCCCACTTCGGGGCCGAACTCCAGGTTGCTCGCATGAAGCACCGCTATTTTGGCGAAGGCCAGCAACGCGTGACGAGAGAACTGCTGATCCGAGGCCCGATTTATGTGGTCGAGCAATACCAGGCATTTATGTAACGGCAGAGGGCTGATGGAGTCCGTGAGGAGGAGACCCGCCTGCTCGGGGGGCAGGGTGCGGAGGCAGGCAATATCAAAAGCGGCGTTGCCTGGTCCCGGAGAATCTGAAATGCCCTGGGTGCTCAACTCGGCCATTGCGTTCTTGCCTATCGCCGCGCAACAGTCGCGGAGGGCGTCGGGATCGACATCCCAATCGGTTTTGACGGAGCTGGCGAGATGGGCAACGGGGTTAGCCTCGACCCCTATAGCGTTTATGCCGAGTTTCTTGGCTTCGACGATTGTCGTCCCGGTGCCGCAAAAAGGATCGAGGATTACCGAGTCCTTCGACAGCCCGAATCGCTCGATGTACTGCCGGACCAGGTGCGGCGGAAAGGAGAGGACGAAACGATACCAGCCGTGGACGGGCTGATCAATGGAATCTATCTTGTTGGCGCTTCCGTTATTCCGGATCGGTAACCCGTCAAACAGGGAAGCCTGACCGCTGTGAGCGACATTATGCATGATTGAGCCCTTTCATATCTAAGCATATCTGGAGAAAAAATGATAAAGAAAACGGTGCGTCCTCACGAGTAAGCTGAGCTGCCTGATTACGCAGTCCTCAATTGATTCACTATATTGTTGTAATCCCCGTGTGAACCTATCCAAAACCATACTACCTGCTTATCTCGCTGTAGTCCGACGGCCCGGTAGTCCTTTGTGATGCGAACGGAAAAGATGGGTCGTGTTGAATGTATTCGCTTGAAATGAAGACTGGGGTGGTACGGGTCTTTCGTGAAGATTTGGTACGCTTTTTTGGCTTCTTTTCTCGTCTGCTCCGGCAATTGGGGGTAGCATTTCCAGAAACCGTC
This sequence comes from Syntrophaceae bacterium, assembly GCA_003165115.1. GTDB lineage: Bacteria > Desulfobacterota > Syntrophorhabdia > Syntrophorhabdales > WCHB1-27 > BOG-1155. The sequence goes on from PLSJ01000126.1 coordinate 10,878, forward strand.
AGTGGTCCGGGAGATCATAGGTCTTTAATGTTCAACAGTCTTGTTTTCCCCTGCCTGCATGCATCAAGGGCTTCGTCGGCAAGCTTATCGAGGACGTCTTCGGACCCCGCAAAAGCCTGCTCCCATTTTCCTTCGGCTTCAAGTTCCTCCAATACCCATTTCGCCAGAGTGTTCTGTTCGACTTCCGGGAGCTTGGAGGCCCTCTTGAATGCCCTTTCCAGCAGCTTTGTCATCTCTTACCTCATCTTGTGTGTTCAACCGGTCATATTTTATCACACCATGACGGTGTGGTGTTGGAATTCTCCATTATCAGGGAGATGCCGCAAGATTACAACAACTATTTCCTCTGAAAGTCTTGGAACGGGTGTAAGTTCATAGCACGGACTCGGGGCGTGGGTTCTCTCTTTTTTTCAAAAACCGCTCGCGATGCTTTTTGTCATGCCTGTTGTCACTTCTCCTTGTCGCTCCTGGTTGTCGCCCCTTCTTGTCGCTTTGACAGACGCGGCGGGAAACTGGGATAATCTTACGGGGCCGGGCGGTGATCTTGAGTGGTCCGGAGAGATGCCATAGTGTGAGTCCGTTTGAGCCTATTTCGGGAGGTCTCGTGAACCGGCGTCGTTCTTTGAGAATTGAACCCCGACCCATGTCAAAATGTACCGAGGGGCCGGAGAGATTTTCGCACGAGGCGCGAAAATCCCGGTTNNACCGTGCACTTTCGTAAACCCCTTTCGGAAAGGCTTGTGAGAGAAGGAGATTGTCAAGGCGGTGTTGAGACGTGAGTGAACGATCGGTGCCGGAAGGGGTGAACGGTGGGTACAACGGAGAAAATCATGGCAAGAAAGGCCCTTTTTGCGCTAAAATTGCGGAGTTTGGTGAGGGCGTGATGATACAGTATCGAAGGAGAACCACATGAGAATAGTCATCGTCGGAGGAGGATGGGCGGGGGCGGCAGCGGCCGTCTCGGCGAGGAAGCAGGGGGCCGAAGTGGTGCTGGTGGAGCGTACCGATATGCTCCTGGGCTGCGGACTCGTGGGCGGCATCATGCGCAACAACGGCCGCTTCACGGCAGCCGAAGAGATGCTGGCCATGGAAGGCGGCGAGCTCTTCACGTTGACGGACAAGATCGCCCTTCACCGGGGGATCGAGTTTCCGGGACACCGCCACGCCTCCCTCTACAATGCCGCCGTCGTGGAGCCGACGGTGAAGGGCCTCCTGCTGGAATCGGGGGTAGATGTCCATCTCGCCACTCGTATAGACGAGGTGGAGATGCGGGACGGCGCGATCGTTGCCGTGGCCGGGAAGAGGGGAGAGGAGCGGGTGCGCCTTCCCGGCGAGGCGTTCATCGACGCCACGGGGACGGCCGGCCCCCCTGCCCAGTGCAACAAATACGGGAACGGCTGCGCGATGTGCATACTGCGCTGCCCATCTTTCGGCGGAAGGGTGAGCATCACGGCGAAATGCGGGGTCACCGAGATGATCGGAAGGAAAGGGGCGCTCGTCGGGGCCATGAGCGGGGCCTGCGAGCTCTTCAAGGAATCGATGTCCCCCGATCTCGTCGGTGAGCTGGAGAGGACGGGGGTGTTGGTGATCCCCATCCCCAAGGCCCTCCAGTCGGAAAGCAAGCTTGCGATCAAGGCGTGCCAGCAGTACGCGCTGCCTGCTTTCAGCGAAAACGTGATTATCCTCGACACCGGCCACGGGAAGCTGATGAGCCCGTTTTACCCGCTCGAATTGCTGCGGAAGATACCGGGACTGGAGCAGGTGCGCTTTGAAGACCCTTACGCCGGCGGCCTCGGCAATTCCATCCGCTTCATCGGCATGGCCCCGAGGGACGACGGCCTGGCCGTGACGGGCGTCAAGAACCTGCTCGCCGCCGGTGAGAAAGCGGGACTCCTGGTCGGCCATACCGAAGCGATCGTCACAGGCACCCTCGCCGGGTATAACGCGGTGAAACTAGTCAAGGGGGAAAAACTCCTCGTCATGCCGGAGACGCTCGCCGTGGGTGACGCCATAAGCCATGTGCGGATAAGCATGCAGAGTGAAGAGGGCCTCGGGTACAAGTACACCTTTTCCGGCTCGGTCTACTTCGAGAGGATGCAACAGAAGGGCCTCTATCTCACGGATACCGGGGAGATCCGCAAAAGGGTGGATGGGGCGGGGATGCTCGGCGTTTTCGCCTGAGAGCGGAAAGCCCGCGACCCACACCGGTTTTTCGCCTGAAAGGAGAGAAGGATGGGAGAGCTTACCGCGGCGCATTGGATTTATGCGCTCTTCGTCGTGCTTATCCTGATCACGATGGCGATGAGGAAGGATACCCCCTTGTCTGCATCGTCGGCTCTTTCGTGCTGTCGTGGGTGATTACCGGCAACCTCGTGAAGGCGGTGCAGGCGGTCTTCAACGCGATCAGCGTCGCTTTCGGCGAGCTCCTGGGGACCGTCCTCATCATCTCGATGATCGTTTCCATGGCGAAAATGCTCGAGGAGTGCGGCCTTGCCGAGATCATGTTCCGGCCGGTGAAGACCTTGATCAAGTCGCCCGCTGTCGCATTCTGGGTCATGGGCTTCGTGATCATGTTCGTCGCCTGGGTCATCTGGCCGTCGTCCGCGATCGCGCTGGTCGGGGCGCTGCTTCTCCCCGCCGCGGTCGAGGCCGGGCTGCCCCCTATTTCCGCCGCGATGGCGATCAGTATGTTCGGCTACGGGTGCGCCCTCACGACGGACTTCATCATACAGGGCGCCCCCGACATCACTTCCAAAGCCTCCGGTGTCCCGGTGGCCGACATCATGGCAAAGAGCCTCCCCATGTTCCTCGCGTGGGGAGCCATCGCGCTGCCCCTGTCCTTCCTTTCAGTAAAGAAGGACATCAAGGCCCTCGCCGGCAAGGCGGTGAAATGGGCGCCCTTCGAGGTTTCCGCGGAGGCCCTCGTCGAGAGGGAGAGATGGTGCAGGGCCGCCCCGGCGTTCAAACGGTTCGCCCTCTGGATAATCGCGCTGTTGTTCGCCCTCGACGTCGCGGGCATGCTCGCCTTCAGGCTGAGGGGCGGGGACGCGACGGCCCTGCTCGGCGGCACGGTGGCGCTTATCATGGTATTCGTCGCCTTCGGGGTCTATCGAAGCGAAGGGTTCGAGAAACTGACCGAACATTCGAGGGCGGGGTTCATGTTCGGGGTGCGCATTTTCGCCCCCGTCTTTTTGATCGCCAGTTTCTTTTTCATGGGTGCCCCCGGCACGGCGAAGGCGGTCTTTGGGGAAGGGGCGAGGGGACTGCTCTTCGACTTGGGCCAGGCTTTGGCCAACGCCGTCCCCTTGAGCCGGATACCGGTTGCCGTCGTCCAGGCCGTCGTGGGCGGCATCACGGGGCTGGACGGCTCCGGGTTCGCCGGGCTGCCCCTCATGGGCACACTCGCCCAGGCCCTGGGTGGGCCGACGCACCTGAACATCGCCACCCTTGGCGCCCTCGGCCAGTTCTTTGCCGTGTGCGTGGGAGGGGGTACAATCATCCCGTGGGCGGTGATCCCCGCGGCCGCCATCACCGGTACGGACCCCGTCGAGATCGCGAGGCGCAACCTGGTGCCCACCCTTCTCGGGTTTGTCGGCGTCGTGATCGTGGCGATCGTCATGCTGTAAGGAGGCAATGTATCATGGTGAGCTATAAGAACATCGTCTTCTGCACGGACTTCTCGGAGCATGCCCGCGCGGCCCTTCCGCATGCCGTGGACCTCGCAAAAAAATACGGCGCCACCCTGCACGTTCTCCACGTCTATCAGGAGGCGGGCCATATCGCGGAGTTCGAGCTTTCTTCGGCCACGAGGACGGACTTTGTCCGGGTCGCCCACATGTCCGGGTCGCCCACATGATGGGCAGGGAGATGGAAAAGCGGCTGGCGGCCCTTTGCGGGGAGGTCGCACACGAGCTCGGGTCATGCGCGAGGGAGATGGTCAGGGGAAAAGCGCACGTCGAGATCATCCGTTACGCCAGGGAGAAGAACATCGACCTGATCGTGATGAGCAGCCACGGTTTGACCGGTCTGGAGCACGTGCTTTTCGGCAGTACGGCGGAACGTGTGCTGCGCGAAAGCCCCTGCCATGTGTTCGTGGTGAAGGCTCTTCCCGTGCCGCAAGGTCGGGTATAGCAAATCAATTTCTCACAAGGAGGCAAGGATGTACAGCTTTTCCCGGAAGTTAACCGTACTGACGCCGATTATCGTCGTCCTGCTTTTTTCCGGAGCGGCGGTTGCGGCCGATAAAGTCGTGACCGTGGCCGACGTGGTGGATGCGTTGAACGTGATAACCGGAGGCCGGGTAATCACGAAAGCGGCCACGCCGTTTGGCACGGGAAATCCCTTCGTGGTGACAAAGAGCTCGAACATCCCCGGAAAGGCTATCACCGAGACGCCGGGTTTGGTCGTGGGGGACCCGAAGATGCAGGTCCGCAAGCTTGCCGTCGGCATGACCCTGACCGAGAGCGAGATCGAGCTGGCGGGTGCGACAGGGGTGGACGCGATCGTCCTCCACCATCCTGTGGCGGATGCCGCCAGCAGCGGGGGCGTGCCGCTTCGCGGCTATGTCGACCTTTACCACCTGGCCGTTTTCGAGGTGCACGAAGCCTTTCACGGCCGCCATCCGGGGATTGCGTGGATGCACGGCCATGTGCCCTTCAAGGTGGACGTCGCCTACGGCGGTATTCAGGGAAACGTGGTCTACGTGGGCAAGCCCCTGCCGGAAGTCAGGACGATAGGAGACATTATCGACAGGCTGGCCGTCCTGAGCGACCTGTCACGGGAAAAATCGATACTTGCCGTGAAGCGGGAGCAGCGCCAATCCCCGAACCTCAATGAGGCCAACGTCGCGGCGGGACCGGAGATCCTGAGCGGCAGCAGGGACGACAAGGTGGGATGCGTGCTCCACTTCTTCCCGCACACCGGCTTCACACCGGCCCACATGCGCCAGCTTAAGAAGGATTATCCCGACATCACCACGGTGGTCGTCTCGATCAGCCGGGTCAGGAAAGACGATCCCCTCGTGAAAACGGCCAGGGATCTCGGGCTGTCCATGGTTGCCGGGAATTCCCATGCCCTGGAGATCGTCGAGAACGGCATACCCCTGGCGTGTGCCCTGAAGGGGCTGCTTCCCGGCGTCGAGGTCGTGGTGTTCCGGGAGCGGGTGACGTCGGCCCCCCTGGAAACGGTCGGGTCCAAGGCCATGCGGGATTACGGTACGGAGATGGCTACCAGGTATCTCATGCAAAAGAAGTAACAGGGAAGGGGGCTCCGGCCCCCTTTTTTGAGAAACAAAATGCGCGCCCGGCAGGATTCGAACCTGCGGCCTNNACGCTCTATCCAACTGAGCCACGGGCGCAAGGGTATTGAACAGTATACACCAAGACCGTGCCAAAATGAAGTCCGTATTTGTACGGTCCGGGGCGGCCCTACTTCGCTTTCTCCACGGGGTATCCGGCTTCGTCCCACGCCTTGATACCGCCGGGCTGCCGGTAGACGTTCTTGTACCCCAGCTTCACGGCCCACATCGCACCGTTATGGCTGCGGGTGCATTTCGTGAAGCCGCAGTAAAAGACGATCAGCCGGTCCTTGTCCGGTCCGAGCAGCTTCTCGAAGGCAGCCTTGGTTTTGTCGTCCATCTGGGTCATCTCGGGGACGGGCAGGGGGAAGTTGACGGCGCCGGGAATGCGCTGCTTCTTGTAGCTGTCTTCGAAGGGCATGGTATCGACGATCAGCATCTCCTTCTTTTGGTCGATCCAGCTTTTCAGCTCTTCCGTCGATACGACCTTGTAGCCGCCCCTGGCGACCTCCTTCTCGAAGGTCACCGCGACCTTTTCCGTATCCAGCTCCTTTGCCCCCCAGGCGGCGAAGGCGCCCCCTGACCAGACAAAACAGAACGCAAGCGCGACAAGCGATGCCACCAGTGCTGCTTTCCTCGAAATCATTTTGGTTCCTCCTTTTTATGGGTAGTTTGGATAGAGCGGTCCACAGGAGATCGACGACCGCGGGCACGTCGCGACAGGTGAAGGAAGGCGACCGCGCCCATGAGCGTGAGGTCGCGAAAGAAGGCGTGGCTGAGGCCCCTATGCCTTGCAAGGTCCTCGGGTCCGAAACAGCCGCAGTCGATATCCATATCATTCAGGACGCCGTAGCCGAGGACTGCGACAAAGAGCACAAGCAGGCCGGAGACGCCAAGGATTCCCGAACGGCGNNAACGGCGGTCGAAGACCAGGGCGATGCCGGAGAGCAGCTCGGCCGCCGGAAGCCCGACGGCGACAAAGGGCAGGAGCGGCTCGGGCAGCAGGCCGTAATGGGAGATGGTCCGGGCGAAGGCCTTCGGGTCCATGAGCTTCAGCGATCCCGCGTACATAAAGATGGCCGCCAGACAGATGCGCACAAAGAGGTAGAGCCGCCGCGACAGCAGCATCGCGAGGAAGAGGTCCCTGGTCCGCTCACCGGTCACAGCTCGCGTATCTCTCTCACGTGGATATGCAGCCTGAGCGCCTCCATGACGGTCTCCTTTTGCTCGGGGAGGAAGCGCACGCAGACCCCGCAGTCGGCGCTTATGCTCCTCGGCACCGGGATAATCTTATAGGGTATGTCCGCTTCTTTCAAGAGCTTCTCCGCCTTCATCACATGGCTGACGGAGTCGAATAAGGCCACACAGTAGGTCTTATCCCCGCTCATGGCTTGACGATTCTTCCCGCCGTCGATAAAGCGCCCGCGATGTCGTACATGTTCGATACGGTCCCCGCGCCGGTCTTGCCGCCAAGCTCGAAGAAGTTGATGCAGGTGCCGCACAGGAGTATCCTGACGCCCTTCTCTTCGAGCGCCTTCAGGTCGTCCACCGTGCCGGAGTCGTTCGCCGCAAGCAATACCCCCGTGTTGTAAAAGATCATCATGTCGGGCCGGTGTTCCAGGTCGACGGCGGTGTGGATAAAGGCTTTCATCAGCAGGGCGCCCAGGTCGTCGTTCCCCTGTCCCATGACGTTCGACGAGATCACGAAGACCGTAGGTCCGGCCGCTGCCTGCGGCGCACCTTCCGGGTGTGGGGGTTCCGGCGACGTATCGCACGCGCCGCGAGCGGTCTGCCCCTTCTTGATGTCGATGCGGAATACACCACCCATATCTTCGGTGACCTCGAAGGTGCACCCCGAAACCGATGCGAGGCGCTTCACGTTCTCGAGGGCGACAGCGTCGTCCACCAGGACCGTCACCTCATCGTGCGCGTCGAGTGCCTTCTTTGTGAGAATGACCGGCTCGGGGCAGGCACATCCTTTCGCGTTTACCAGCTCAGACATCACGTCCTCCTTGCAATTATTGGGGTTCAGCACCCCCTCCTCGGCGGAGCCTCCGAGCCTCCCCGCTCGGCTCGCTTCCGCTCGTTTACAACGTTCTTTTATGATATGCGGCGCTTATGTGCGCCACGGCCTCTATGCCGCGCCGGACCTCGTCTTCCGTGGTGGAGTAGCCGAAGCTGAAACGCACCGTCCCCTCGGGGAAGGTCCCTATGGTGCGGTGCGCCGCGGGGGCGCAGTGAAGGCCGGGACGGGAGAGAACGGCGAACTGTTCGTCCAGTTCGAAAGCGACTTCCGATGGGCTCATTCCCACGATGTTGAAGGAGACGACAGCGGTGCGCTGCCGGACGTTCTGCGGCCCGTAAAGGCGTGTGCCGGGCATCCCTGCCATCCCCTCCAGAAACAGGCGGGTGAGGTGCGCCTCCTTTTCGCGGATAGCCTCTACCCCCAAGCCGAGGACGAACCGGATGCCCGCCGCGAGGCCCGCGAGCCCTATCGCGTTGGGCGTCCCCGACTCGAACCTGTCCGGGAGAAAATCGGGCTGTTCCTCGAATTCCGACGCGCTCCCCGTGCCGCCGCGCATGAGGGGCGAAACGCTTTCCTCAAGTCCTTTGCGGATGTAGAACCCGCCGGTGCCCTGGGGACCGAGGAGGGATTTGTGACCGGTGAAGCAGAGGACATCGATGCCCGTCCGGACCACGTCGAGGGGGATGCTCCCCGCGGTCTGCGAGGCGTCCACGACAAAGACAATCCCCCGTTCGCGGGCTATCCGGGCGAGGTCGTCCAGGGGAAGCAGCGTCCCCGTGACGTTCGAGGCATGGGTTACCACGATGACCTTCGTGTTGCCTTTCACGGCGCGCATCGCGTCGTCCGGGTCGAGGACCCCCGCCGGCGAGCACGGAGCGATCGACAGCCCGACCCCCTGGCGTTCGAGGAAGCGCAGCGGCCTCATGACCGAATTGTGCTCCATGCCGGACGTGACGACATGGTCGCCGGCTTTGAGCAACCCCAGGAGCACGCAATTGATCGCCTCGGTGGCGTTCTTTGCAAACGAGATGGAAAGCGGGTCCGGCGAGCCGATAATCCGGGCCGCACATTCACGCGCCTCGTAGACGACCCGCGCTGCCTCGATGGAAAGGCGATGACCGGAGCGGCCGGGGTTGGCGCCGATCGATTCGTTGAACCGCACCATCGCTTCCATCATCTCGGGCGGTTTCGGCCACGAGGTGGCGGCGTTGTCAAAATAGACGGGCTTCATCGTCTGCACATCTCCAAAAGGGCCTCGACGCGCGTGCGGATCTGCCCCGCGTCGCTCTGCGAGTAGTCGGTGACGACCTTCAAAAAGGGCAGGCCGTGTTTATCCTGGACCGCCTTGCCCACCTTGATGGATTCTATGTTATAGGAATGGCAGGCCTGGAGCACGACATCGACCACGGCATCGGGCTTGAACTTTTCGATGAGCCTGTCCAATTCCGTGAGGCGGCGGTCGTTCGGTGTCATGCAGGAGCAGGGAATCTTCAAATACCGCGCCGCGATTGCCCTTATCGGATCACCCGTGCCCTCTTCGATGAGCGCCGCGTAAGGCTTCATGCCCGAGCACGCGTCCAGCGCGACGATCACGCCGCCCGCCTCTTCGATGATGTGCAGCACCTTCAATGAATCGCCGCCCACGGGACATCCCGTCACCAGCACCGTGGGCGCCCCTTTCGGGCCGTAGACGTACCCGTCCCGTTTCCGCGCCTCCAACTTTTCCAGCATGCCGTCGAGTATGGGCGCCAGATCGGCGCCGGAAGCGCCCTGGGCGAGAAAGAGCGCGTCGTAGAGCTCCGGCCACCCGATCACCGGCGGGTTGAGGGCGGCATACTCGAACACCTCGTTCAGGCGACGCGACTTCACGTTCGTCTCCCTGATGGCGGCCTCGATCCTCTCGTCCGTCGTCGTGCGCTCGAACACCGATTCGAGGAACCCCCGGAGCTTGCGGATCGCGGCAACCCAATCGTCGATGGCCTCCGGCTCGTCGGGAAGTTGGGGGAGGTCCATGACGTGCATGGGCTTTCGGTCGGCGATCAGCTCGAACATCTTCTTTTTGCCGTCGCAGGTGGTTTCTCCGATCACCGCGTCGGCAACGGCGAAGAAGGGACAGGCGTCTTTCATGATGAAGCCGTAGCTCGACTTGATGAGGGGACAGAGGTTCGCGGGGAGCACCGCCTCGGCGGCCTCTATCGTGGCATTCGAGAATGCGCAGAGGGACGCCGGCACAAGGTCCAGCGCGCGGATAAGCTCGACCGGCGCATAACAGCAATAGATCCCCACGATCCGCAGACCGTGCTCCCGCTGGCTCTGGAGGTAGGCGAGGAGCCGTTTCGCGGGCGGCTCGCCCGTATATTCGTCATCGATGAGCGGCTCTTGTTTTGTCATCATCCCGATATCTCCGCAGTTGTTATCTCTCTACCTTGCTCCCGAATAGTCAAAAGCAAGGGGTTAATCTTCAGGATTAAGTCCGGTGTAATAGTTTTTGTCATACTGAATCGTTGGGACCGCCCTGTTCAACTCGCGGCACCTCGCTTCGATTTCCGCCTTTTTCTCGTTCGGTTCCGTGGGATCGAGCGTCGCGTAGAGGCCCTTGACTATGGGCAAAAACTGATTGAACGGAAATCCTATGGCCAATTCTTCATCACCCCATTTGGCCTTAAACCTGGTGGCAGCACATAGGAGCGAGACATTTATGTCGTTGCTTTCAAAAGGAAAGGCGGTGCATTCCGAACAGACGGCCTGAGTTCCCGACATTTTCAAAGAGGTATTGAACCCGAAAACATAGGTGTATCCCTGTACGATCCTCATGCCGTTGTAGGGGTTCGTCACGATGAGGACCACATCGGGTTCTTCGTCGTACTCATCAAGGGGCTTGACCATCACGCCATAGGGCTTGTGCCCGCAAAAGGTCACCTTCCGATGAACATCCTTCGAGGTCGCCAGATCCTGGTATAGTCCCAGTTTATGATAGAACCGACCCGACAAGGACATCTCGTCGAGCCGTATCATCCCCAGCGCCCTGGCGCCCCCCATGCAGCCAAAGTTCTCCGCGGCCGCCTTTATCCTTTTCCCCATCATGGCGGTCCTGACCATAACGCAATAAGCCATTCTCCCCTTCAGCTTCTTTGAATCCGCTTTTCCGAACTCTTCTTCATCGAACAGGAACTTGACGCCCACGATCTTTCGATCCAGCTTCAACGCGCAGTTCATGTCTCTTACGGCCTCATCTACCGCCTTTCTGTCCATAACCTTTTTACCGCTCCTCCTCTCCCATTGCACTAACGGATGCCGGTGGCTTCTCCGTAAAGCCTGCCTTAAGCGCCCTCGTTCGGCTAAAAGAGTACGTACTTTCCTTTGTAGTGCTCGTTGAATTTGGCCTTGTACTTCTCCGATCGTAATACCTTCAACGCGTCTTTGGCCCACACGGAATCGAGGTCTTCGCTCCTCACGATAAGCCCAAGCGGAAAGTCCTTGTTTTGGGGGTCTTCGAAAAGAAAGCGCCTGGGATCGACCTTTCCCGTGGCGGCCACGTAGAAGGCGCCTGTAATGATGGCGTCCACATCCTCTATGCTTNNGCTTCTTAGGGTTGTCCTTCATGTCGAGGACCGTATAGAAGGGGCCGGTCTTCTCCCCCAAGGTTATAAGGCCAGCCATCTTCAGGAGAATCAGGCTCCTGCTCATGTTGGAAGGGTCGCCGGGGACCGCGATCTGAGCGTTTTGGGGTATTTCGCTCAGCTTCTTGTGCTTTGTCGAATAGATCGCAAAGAGCGAATAAAAGAGGTAGGGCTTGACCATTTCCAGATTAGAGTTGTTTTGCTTGTTGAACGTGAGAATCCACGGCCTGTGATTTGCTATGATACCGTCAATGCTGCCGTCTTTGAGGGCCGTTGCCGGAAGTTGATTCGCGTCGAACATGACTATTTCAACCTTGTAGCCCAGCGGGGCCAACCCTTCCTTGATCCATTGGAGCAGGGGCTCCGAATAGGCCAGGCACCCCAGTTTCAGCGTCTTCCTGTCGGAATTGGAGGATTTAGCGTACCCCGTGAATGTCACCGCGAGGACAATGAGGAGAAACGGAACGATGATTGAGACAAGCCTCTTGCGCATGTACAGCCTCCGCCTGTTTAGTTTGTTTGCACTACAATATCTTTTTGTAGACCCAGTCGCCTGCCCATTGTAGTAACAAGACCATAACGAAAAGTATCAACACGGACGTATAAAGCACCGTATTGTTGAAGCTCTGATAACCGTAGTTGAGTGCTACCGCTCCTAAGCCGCCGGCGCCTACGGCGCCTGCCATCGTTGTTGCGGAAAGAAACGTGATGGTCGCCAGGGTGGTACCGGCCACGATCGTCGGCACCGCTTCTTTTGCCATCACCCGCATTATTATCTGGAAGTCGGATGCGCCGAACGATCTGGCGGCTTCTACGAGCAGCCTATCGACCCCCTTGAGACTGTTTTCGATGATCCGCCCCATAAAAGGGGTTGCCGCGATAGTAAGAGGGAGGATGGCCGCCTTTTCCCCAATGGAAGTGCCTACCACGATCCTCGTAAGAGGCGATATGGCCACTATCAGGATGATAATCGGGAACGACCTTACGCTGTTGACCATGAAATCGAGAATCCTGTATTTCGATTTGTCGGGCCTGAGCCCCTGAGGCCCGTAAAGAACAAGGAAATAGGCCAGTACGAATCCGAGAACGAACGAAAGGAGCATCGATACCGACAGCATCCTTAGTGTCGCTCCGATCGATGGCTCGATTATTCCATCGAAGTATTTCCACCAGTATGCCCCATAACCCGTTGAAAACATTTTATCTACCCCTTCTCATTGCATCTCGTTACAGCACTTCGGGCTGAAATGACAGGTATCTGCGTGTGACGTGCTTCTCTGTATGCTTCGACCGCCTCCGGACAGGTATTCTCTCTATCGGCATCCTTCCATGCGACACCGCGCCCGGCAAGATAACGACCGACATCGTGATAGTCCTTTTCCGGAAGGCTGATTGTCAGTTCCCGCGGACCTTCGACGGAAAATCCGGACGTGCTGCCTTGTATCGTCACATCACATCCAAGATGCATGGCCATGTCCGAAATCAATGAGCCTGCAACCCTATGAGGCAAAAGCAAGGTTATTGTTTTTGTGCGCGNNAAAGATTCCTGAGCGCCCCCGGCTGCTGGCGGAACACATCTTCCACGGTGCCGGAAACGGCGATCCTGCCGTTTTCAAGTATAGCTATCTCTCTGCATAGATTTTGAATAACGGACATTTGATGCGTCACGAAGACTACGGTAATTCCCATCTGTCCGTTTATCTGTTTCAACAGGTCGATGATGGCCTTCGACGTCTTCGGGTCGAGCGCCGAGGTTGCCTCGTC
>PLSJ01000423.1:0-18931 GCA_003165115.1 Syntrophaceae bacterium
AAATTCGGCGTTTCGGCTCCCAGGCAATTGTGATCGAACACGTTGTCGGCGCTTTCGGCCTTGCCGCCAACCCGCAGGTTCGGACCGTTGGTGGTGCCGAAGATCACGTTGTTTTTGACGAGGTTATCGTAGGTGCTGCCGGCAATGCCGTCGCCATTCTGAATGATGAGGCCGAACGAGTGGTTATGAGAGACGGTGTTGTTGTAAATCCTGTTTTTGGAGGCGGGCCCGTTGGAGGGGGGCGACCCGTGCCTGCCCTCGACGTAGATGCCCGCGCTCACGGATTGGCCGGCGTTGTCGTAAGACACGTTGCCGTAGATCTCCGTTCCGCTGGTAATCTCGTTAAAAATCCCATGGTAGCCATTGTGATGAGTTTTGTTGAAACGGACGATGTTGCCCGGACCGCTAAAATCGATCCATACCCCGACGCCGTTGGCGTTATACGAGCTGTCGTTATTTTCGATGATATTGTTTATGGACGTGGTATTCGTCATCCTGATCCCTCCGCACCAGGTGCACGCCCCGCCGCACGTGGAACTCTCACAGTTGTGAGTTATCATGTTTCCGCGTACCAGGGTGTATGCCGATGAGGAGAGCAGAATACCTGTCGCCTTGTTATGCCCTACGATGTTGTCGACGATGGCGTAATTCCGGTTGGTTGTGGCGCCGCCGTTATCGCTTACGTTAATGCCGCAGAGTCCGTTCCCTTCCACGGTGAGGCGTCGCAATACTATATCGCCGCTCCAGCCGGTCGACCAGAACCCGTCCAGGGTCGCATTCCTGATCTCCAGGTCGTTGAATTCAAGGTGGGACTTTCCGCCTGCCAGCATGACGCCGTACCGATGCCCCGCGGCGTCTATCACGGGCTTCTTTCCGCTCCCGTATGCGCCGAACACGATGGGCTTGCCGGCGGCGCCGGATGAAGGCACGGAGAGTTGTTCCCTCCATACGCCGCCGCTCTCAAAGAGTATCCGGTCTCCGGGGTTGAACCTGAAGCTGTTCAGCCTGGCTATCGTCCGCCACGGAAAGGCTTGAGTCCCAGGGCCTGAATCGTCACCGGCATTCGATACGTACCAGGTGCGGGCATCGGCGCCCCCGGCCAGGATACCTCCGAGGCAAGCCAGGACGAGAAAGGCCGCGATCTTCTTCACGGCTATCCCGCAGCCCTTTCGGAGCCGTTGGAACCCGATGAAAACGTTTGCCGTTCTTTCCGGAATTCCAATCGACTGAAGAAACGGTCGGGTTGAACGAGCCGGGGCATGAGCCGGTGAAACGCATGCATCGTGTAGCCCACGGCCCGCCAGAGGAGGCATTTCTGTTCCAGCAGCCTCGCCTCGTCGCCCCGCATCCATGCCAGGACAAAAATGGGCGTGGTGATCATGACGGCCCGGCCTATCCTGGCGATACAGGCGAGCGTCGTTCTGGCAAGCCCCCATTCGAGGTAGTCCCTGTATGCGAAGTTATCTCCCACGCGCTGCGAAGTCCAGACCATATAGTGCTCTTTCAGGCGATATTCGGGTGTCATATGCCGCGCCACGGCCGCGGGTGCATACCATGTGAATATCCCGGCGGACCGCATCCTCTGGGCCAGCTCCGTGTCTTCCCCTGCCCGCGCGTGTGATTCGTCGAATCTCCCCGCGACGTCGAAGACGCTTCGCTTCAAAAGGAGGTTTCCCGCGCCGGGAAATTCCTTGCGCCCGCACTTCTTCCGCTCGCTGCCCAAATCCACTTCCCCGAGAAGGTTGCGAAACGTCCGCGCGAGCCGTGCGACCCGCTCCTGGGGCAAATCGAGCACTCTCCTCCCGCCCACGCACCCCGCCCCCGTATCGAAGGCGCATGCGTAAAGCTCCCTGAGCCAGCCGGGGTCCGCCAGTTGGTCGTCATCGAAATAGGCTATCCACCCGCTCGATGACTCGCTCAGGCCCCTGTTTCTCGCGGCGGCGATGCCCTTCCCCTCCCCGAGAACGTACCGTATGGGGACATGCGACCGGCGGGAGATTTCCCGGACGACGTTCTCCGTATTATCGGTCGACGCATCGTCAACGATCAGGATCTCGTAAGATAGTGAGCCGGCCGTCTCCTGAGCCACGAGGCTTTTCAGGGCTTCGCGCAACATCTCCGACCTGTTGTAGGTGCACACGATTACGGTCACGGACGCCTTGTTGAAGTCCACGTTATGTCCTCTTCATCCGGGCTATTGGTCCGGCTTGACAAAACCGAGATAGAGCAGCGCCACGATGCAAAGAAAGCAGAGTAAGGACGGGGCGACGACGGCCGATTCCAGAAGGCCGTCCAAAGCGCCAAAGAGAAGCACAACCCCAAAAAACCGATAGCCGCCTGTATCCGGTACCCGGCCGCCCGCGAAAGCCCGGCCGATCCCGAGAAAGAAGATTATCACGCAGGCAACGGCCCCCGTGAGTCCCAGGCCGAGTGCAATCTCCACATATCCCGAGTGGGCTGAAGATATCGACCATCCCTGGGAAGCGGAAATCTCCTCGATGTGCCGGGGGGTCCAAAAGGCACCGTAGCCGTATCCCTGAAACGGCCGCTTTGCAACGAAATCAACGCAGTCCTCCCACAGGGGGACACGTCCCGTCAGGGTCGTCATGGACTCCGGATCGTCCGACCTGCCAAGCAATACGCCTTCTTCCAGATGGTGAGAAATAGCGTCGCTGAAGAAAAACAGAACGAGAACGACCATGATCCCGCCGGCCAGGACCAGGACGGTCTTCCGCCGTCTGAACACCACGCCGCCCCAGTGGGCAAGAAGGGCGAGGGAACCGACCGCCAGGGAGGTCCTCGACTTTGTGAGGACAAGCAAGCCAAGGGCGAGCCCCGCCGCGGCCAGAAGCGAAGCCCTCTGGGCCCGCCCGGCGCCCTGTGCGAGAAACAGGGTGCCGACAAGGAGCAGGACGCAGTTTATGCCCTGCTGGTTGGCGTTCATCCCACCTGCAAAACGGTATTCGGGGTCCAGCGGAAGGAACGTGCCCAGCGCGATTTCAGCCCCGAGACCAAGAGCCAGATATGCACCGGTGATCGAGGAGACCATCACGACGACCTCACGGACGGAGAAGCTGCGGACAACCGCGGCGGCGCCAAGGCAGAGCATCGCCAGCGTCATCAGCCTGCGGAACGTGAAGCCGATATCCTCCGTCCATAGGAGGCTCAGAAAAGCCCAGGCGAGGAAGAAGAGCATCAGCCGCCCGAGCAGGCCCTCAAACCGCATACTGTTGCCACCCTCGGGCTCGCGGTCTCTCGCCAGGAGGCCGAATATCCCCAAGGTCCCGAGAAGGAGAAGACTGACGGCGCGCGATACGCTTCCCTCCTCGGCTTGGGTCATGGCTTCCGTCACGTCGCCCTCTTCCCGGACACTCTGGTATATATCGTGCCCATCGACGAAAAAAAAGATGGCGAAAAGCAGGAAGAGCGCAAGCCAGAAGAATCGCGTCCTCGTCTCCGCGGAATTCTGTATGTCGATGCTATGCAACGGACCGGTCCACGACGCATAGTTCTTCCATCGTCCTGACTTTCGCGACCGGAAGATAAGTAGGTATGCGGAGCCCTCCCAGGAGGAGGACCCGAAACTTTTGCGTAAGGGCAAACCCGAACAGCCGCGTCAGCGCGCGGTGCCGGAACGTGCCCGGAGCACGGCCGTCACACGAAAGCCTTCTGAATTCCCGCAGGCACACTTTCCGGAGGCAGCGGTTCCCCGTGGTGCAGAGCTTGGCGATATCATAATAACGCCGGGACAGCGCATTGCGGTACCCCTCGTCCAGAAGAACGGCTTTCGCCAGAAACCGCTCCATGCGTCGCACCACGCGGATCCTCGACCGGATCGAGCTGCCGCTGCACCGGCCGCTTATGCCGGTCGCGGACAGGACGAAGTTCGGGTTCTTGCGATAATAAACCCATGCGTTCGGGCAGAAGACGAGCCCTCCCCCACACGCCAGGTACCGCATGGCGTACTCGCCGTCGTTGTCGGCCGCCAGGCTCTCATCCCAGGGGCCCAGCTCCCAGACGTCGGACCGCCGCCAAAGCAGGGAATGGTTCGGCGAGAACCAGCCGGAGAGCCATTCCTTCAGCCATTCGCCGCCATGCGCTTCATGATGGGCTTCGTACATCCCTATGCGGTCCCCGGCCTTGGCGAAATAGCGCCAGGGGCCGTAGGCGACGGCCTTTCCGGGACCGGACGCGGAGAGGACCGAAACCTGCAAGGCAATCTTGCCTGACGAGAGTATATCGTCGGCGTCCAGGAACTGTATGTATTCACCGTGGGACTCCATCAAGCCCTTATTGCGGGCCGCCGGGGCGCCCTTTTGCCCCTGACGGAAGGAATGGAGACAGACTGTTCCGTCTCCGCGGACGTTCCTGCCCCACTCCTCCAGCACCTCCGCGGTATTGTCGGTCGAGCCGTCGTCCACGACGATAATTTCCACCGGCCGGTAGTCTTGCGCCAAAACCGAGGCCAGGGCATCGACCAGGAAACGGGCGCTGTTGTGCGTGGGGATTATGACCGAGACCAGGCCCGGCACGCACTCCGCGCTCATCCAGCCTTTCCGGCAGGCGTTCCACACGCCGCCGGGCACGAATCCCTGGAGACGGCCGCTTGACGCGGCCCCTGCGGTAGCCAGGTTATGACCTTCCGGCATCTTCACGTACCCCCGTCGTTGTCATCGATCTTTTCAATTCCAGCCCCACGAGCCGTTCTCCGAACGCGTACGCCGCGGTTAGTAAAAGCATTTTCTGAATTTGTACAGCAATTTGTGCAAACCGGCCGCAAGGGGAGACTCGTAGCCGACATAGGCCGCCAGCCTGGAATTGAATGCAAGCAGCCCAGGGTAATCCGTCCATTTTCTTTTCAGATGGAAACTTTCCTTGCAAACGAAGTCCCGATAATCACGGTTGAAGTCGATCTGTCCGATGTTTTCCCGTTGAAGGATAAATTTCAGGTAAGGCACTTTCATGGGCTCGATGCCCATGAGGCGGCAGCACGTGGAATCGGCGGCAAAAATGTTGTCGGCCACCATGAGCCAGTTCAAAGCGACTGGGTCGCCTTCCAGGGGTCCGCTCCTGTTCAGGCCGTACCTTCCGTCGATGATGCTGATGGTGGGGGGAAGGGCCTTGTTGATCGCGTATATCACATGCTTGAAATAGGGATGCAGCTTCAGCCTCTGTGCAGGCTCCTGGATCACGCCCCATTGGTTTTTCACGGACATGCTCACCGTCGTGTTCATGTGGATTTTCGGGACCGGCATGGTAATGAGCAGATCCGTCTCATCGAGCAGCGTTATCGGCAACGGGACCGCAAGGCTCCTTAAACCGCACCTGCAGGTAATCGTTCGTGAAGGCTCGCCCGATAGGTTCAGCGTGCGCACGCCATACCTGGCCTTGAGCTTATCGATCCCGGTCGCCACGAACACCTTATCCATGGAAAACCGGTTGTAGCCGCCTGAGTCCGACTCGCATATCGTGATATTGCGCGTGTAGTCAAGCAGGACCCTGACTATCGCCTCCAGGGCCGTCGGGCTGGTCATCACGCCTTTGCGGTATACAGGAAACGTGAGGTTGGGTTTAATGCATACGCGCGACGAGGCAGAGAGCCGGTCGAGTGCGCCGATCCACTTCAGGCCGTCTTTCATGGGATTTGCATAACCGCCCGTCAATCTGTCGAGAAAAACTTTCATAGCACCGCTTAACCCCTCCCGAAGGTATCGACGAACATATCCTCGTATGCCGCGCGCATCTTCTCCACGCTGTATTCTTTCAGGAACCGCTCCCGGCCCCGTTCACCCATCTCTTCCCTTAGCCGGGGGCTCGTGATGAGTATTCTCAGCTTGTCGGCGAGCGACCGGTGGTCCTTGACGGGTACGACGAAGCCTGTCGCGCCGTCCTCTATGATCCCCTGAATGCCCCTCCATTTCGTTCCCACCACGGGCAGCCTGAACATCATGGCTTCGACGACCACTATGCCGAAGCTCTCGAAAGGCGCGAAAGAAGGATAGCAAAAGACGTCGCTTTCACCGAAGGTTTTCCACTTTTTCTCGCCCACCAGCACGCCGGGAAAAAGAAAAGAACCCGTCAGTCCGTTGCTCTCCAGAAACCGAAAAACAAAGTCCCTGTAGCTCGAAGAGACAAATTCACCGACGCAGACCACCCGGAACGGCAATCTTTCCGCATTGAGCGCCGATGCCGCCTCCAGCAGGGTCGTGATGCCTTTATCAGGTCCGATGAGACCGACGTAGAGGACCTGGACCACGTCCTTTTCCATATTCCGGGGGGCATTCCCGAAGAGAGTGAACTCGTCCCTGACGCCGTTGGCTATAATGAACGTCTTTCCCGCATTCACGTATTGTCCGTCGGGGGTGCTGAATTGTGACGTTTGGACCGCCGCGTCCACGCCGAAGAACGACCGCCTGAGCACCCACCCTTTCACTCCCGAGTTGCCGTTCAGACGTTTAGGCGCATAATCGGAGAGCCCGGCCGCGTGAAACACGAGAACGGTCTTCTTTCTCAGAAGCCGGAGGACAAAGAGCATAAGGGCATCCCGGCAGAAAGGGAAAAGCTCCTTGCCGTTCGACGGCGGATAATGGATAACGTCCACTTTCTTGACCAGGGCGACCCACACGGCGCTCGTGACGACCGACACCAGATGCAGTACCTTTCTTACGCTGAACCTGCCTGTTTCGCCGAGGGTCCTGGAGAAATGCATTCTTACGTGGTAGAGCTCGACCCGCTTGTACTCCCCTTCGAGGAGTGAGCCGATCGCCAGGGCCTGGCCGCCGAAAGGCGGTGGAGTTTGCCCGAGGACCAATACCTTAACCATGCGAGATAACCTGGTCGCGGGAGCAATTGACCACACCTGCGGCGCCGTGGGAGCGCGAAGGCCCCGGCTTCTGCTCTTCATCGGCTTCCCGATTGCCCGTGCTTTGAAATTTGATTATCCTGGCGGGGTTGCCTGCCACGACGGCATAGGGGGGGACATCCTTCGTAATGACGGACCCGGCGCCGACGACGGCATGTCTTCCGATGGTGATTTCGCCGATAATCACCGAATTTGCGCCGACATCGACATAATCTCCAATGACGGGAGAGCCGCTGAAGCTCCCGTCCGGCAGTTGCTTGTTCCCTATCGTGGTGGAGTGGCGCAATTTGCAGCAGCGTCCCAGGATCGCTTTGTCGTTCACCACGAGGGCATAACCGTGGTCTATTCTGAGGCCGGGACCGACCTCGGTTTTCCAGGGCAATTCGACGCCGAGGAACCATTCGATAAACACCCGATAAAAAATCCCGCAGGGGATGCCTATCACGCGCACGGGTCTTGGACCTCTTCGCAAGGCGTAGACAATCCTGAACAGGAGCATGATTATCTTCCCCTTGGGGTTGTCTTCGTTGCGAGGCCAATCCTGAAAGATACGCAAAGTCATTATGCCGCTCCCGAGCCCCTTATCACGGCCGGGACCGTCATCAACAGGATTTTCAGATCCAATCCCAACGACCAATTATCTATGTATTCCATGTCCAGTTTCATCCAATGATCAAAAGAGACGTTGCTTCTCCCGTTGCACTGCCACAGGCACGTGATGCCCGGCTTGACGCTGAAGCGGCGGCGGTGCCAGTCTTCGTCGAAACCTTCGTAGTCACGCACGGGCAGGGGCCTCGGGCCGACCAGGCTCATGTCGCCCTTCAGGACATTGATGAGCTGCGGCAGCTCGTCAATGCTGGTCTTCCTCAGGAAGCGGCCGATAGGGGTGATGCGTGGGTCGTTCTTGATCTTGAAGGCCGGGCCTTTCACTTCGTTCAGGTGCTCAAGCTCGCGGATGCGCTTCTCGGCATCGACCACCATGGTCCTGAACTTGTAAAGCCTGAAGAGGCGTTTGTTGACGCCGAGCCGGCCCTGTACGAAGAATATGGGGCCGGGCGAGGTGAGCTTGATGAACATGGCTACAGCCAGGAAGACAGGCAGGGCGGGGAGAAGAAGGAGGCCTGAGGCGCATATGTCCACCAGCCTTTTGAGAAGGACGGTCGGCTTGTCCATATTGCCGGCGCCGATGGTGATGATCGGCTGCCCGTCGATGTACTCGGTCCTCGTCTGTGCGATGCGGACGTTGAACAGGTCGGAGAGGAGCCGCACCAGGATGCCCTGATCTTCGCACATCGCCACGATACCCGCGGCCTGCGCATAGAACGATTTCACCGGCAGGGCAATGACGACTTCGTCCACCACGTTCTGCCGGAGGAATTCCTGTAAACCCGCCAGCCTGGCCACGAGCGGGTACCTTGCGGTCCCTATCTCCCCGTTCATGGCGGCATCGTCCACGAACCCCTTCAACATGTATCCCAGCTCGGGTCTCGTTTCTATCTTGTGCGCGAACGCGAGGGCCCGGCTGTTCGCGCCGACTATTATCACGGTGCGCAGGTTCCTGCCCCGTCTCCTCATGTGCGTGAGCAGGGAACGGAGCGCCATGCGGCTGACGATGGCGCTCAAGGTCGTCGACACCCAGAAGAAGGCGACGAAGTGCAGGGTCACGAGCTGGACGTTCGAGACAAAAGAGCCGACGACCAGGAGCACGGCGCCCGCGAATGTTGCCTTCGTCACATCGGTCGCTTCCTTGTGCATCGAGGAGAGGCGATGGGAATGGTACAGCTCGGAAAGTGAAAAGATCGCATGCCAGAAGATCATGAAGCCAAGAAAGATAGCGAAGTTCGACAGCTTGAAGCGCATGGCCAGGAGCGCCCGAAAGGCGCCGAGGTTAAGGCCGGAGGAGACCACGAGCATCGAAAAGAAGAAGCTCCAGGTCATAAGAATAAGATCGAAGAGTCTCAGCGTATCGAGGAGTAATCGTCTTCTGTACATGTTCCTTCCTTACCTTTTTTCGGATTCACGGGAGAAAGTGATCTTCCGTCCGTCCGGCGGGGCGGACGTCCTACAATCGTCTGTATAACCACTCCGGTATATGGGTCTTCCGGTCGTTGAGGACGACGCCGAGGATGTTTGCCTGGGCGCTTTCGAGCCTCCGGCGGGCGCTTTGGGCGACTTCCCATCGGGTCTTCTCCGCCTGCACGACGAGGACGACCCCGTCTGTCCTCGCGCCCACGGCAACGGCGTCGTTGAAGATATTGATGGCCGGTGCGTCGAGGATCACCCAGTCCACCCCCGCCCTCATCTGTTGAAGAAGGGAATCGACCTTTCCGTTCGCGAAGAGCGGGAACGGGTTTTGCGGCAGACTGCCGGCCGGGATAAGGAGCAGGTTGGGGAGATGGGTCGCTTTTATCACCTGCCTCAGCGTCTTCTCGCCCGTGAGAAGCTCCGCCAGACCGGGGTTCTTCCCGAGTGTGAAGAACTCGTGAAGCGAAGGACTTCTCAGGTTGGCGTCCACGAGGAGCAGCCTTTCTCCGGACGTCGCGAGGACCATGCCGAAATTGGCCGCCACCCCGGAGCTGCCCTCGCCCTCGCCGGCGCTGGCGAAGAGAAGGAGCCTGGGCTCTCCTTCAGGCAGGAGGGCGACGATGCTCTGTCTGAGCTGGTTGTATCCCTCCATGGCCCTGACCGGTAGGGAACCATGGCCGTTGCCCTGGGCCTTGCCGATCTCGTTCCTGACACTCCGCCGCGTGCTCTCGGTGTCGAAGAGCCGTAATTCCTCCGGGCCGAGGAACTTCTCCTTCTCAGCCCTCCTGATCGCATCCAATGTGGAACCCATGTGTCCTCCTGTTTGAGAGGGATGGAAGATGGAGGGCGGCGGGACGGCCTTCGTTCTTCCATCCTCCGTTCCCCTCTATCCCACCCGCTTCTCCGTGAGAATGGCACCGACCGGCGTTTTCCAAAGCGATCCATTTGGCCAGGCGTGAATAATCCGTCCGGTCGGATGACCGCGCATCGGTCGAAAGAACGCGGGAAAGATTGGCGGGGATAATCTGAGAGGCTGCCGGCAGCAGCTTTTTGAGCAGCGATGCCTCGTGGCTGTCGCGGTCCTCCTGCACGTGCGGGGCCGGCGGCGCGGGCTCGACAACGGGCGGTTCGCCCGCGCTCGCCGGGCCGTTCAGCCCCCTGACCACTTCCCGGATCACGTCTTCACCGATCTTTTTGCTGCCCGCGCCATAGCCGATGGTAAGGGCGTTGTCGCAGATGACGTTGATCGACCTCGGGATCCCTCCCGCGCGGCTGCAAATCAGCGAGACGGCTTCTTCCGAGAACACTTTCGCGCTGCCGCCCGCGATGCGCAGCCGGTGTTCGATGTACTCACCGGATTCGGCCCGGCCGAGCGGCCCGATGCGCCGCCTGATCACTATCCTTTGCCTGAGCTGTCTCAGCTCCGCGGAGTCTATCTTGTTGTCCAGCTCCGGCTGGCCCACGAGCACGATCTGTAGCAGTTTTTCCCTCCTGGTCTCGAGGTTGGAGAGCATCCGGAGGTCTTCCAGGGTTTCCACCGGCAGGTTCTGCGCCTCGTCGATGAGGAGGGTCACGATCTCATCGCGCGTCAGCCTGTCGAGGAGATAGGCGTTAAGCCGGTGGACGAGCATGTACCTCTCTTCGTTCCCCACGGGCACCCCCAGCTCCAGGAGAATGTTCTTGAGAAACTGGTCGAAAGTGGTGCTCGTGTGGTAGATGATNNTGAAGGCGTTCTTCACCCTGTCGGGCAAACTGTCGATGAGACGGTTGAGGACCGTCGTCTTGCCCGTGCCCACCTCCCCCGTGAGGGCGATGAACCCTTTCTTCTCGTTGATCCCGTAGAACAGGGAAGCAAGGGCTTCCTCGTGCGCCTCCGTCATGAAGAGAAAGCGCGGGTCGGGCGTTACGCTGAAGGGCTTTTCTGAAAATCCGTAGAAACGGGTGTACATAGACTCCTATGCTTCCTGTCCTTCATGGGGCGATCCGGCGATGGAGGCGAGCACGGGCAGGCCGAGGCGCCGCTCCACGTCCTGGGCCGTGTTGAAGGTGCGGCCGAGATATTCCGAGAAGAGCGCGGCCCCAACCGCCGCCGCGGCCCCCAGCACGATGGAAAGGGCGATGTCGGCGAGCTTCTTCGGCTTCACCGGCTTTATCGGGACGGCCGCCGCCTGTATGATGCTGACGTTTGCCATCTTCTTCCGGTTCATATCGTCCGAGATGCGGGCTTCCTCATATTTCTGCACGTATACCTGGTAGTTGGCCTCGTTGATCGCCGCCTCCCGCTTCAGGCCCTGGAAGTCTTTCTCCTGGTGGTCCAGCTCCCTGAGCTCGGCATTGACCCTGGCAGCCTGGGGGCCGAGGGAGGCGAGTCTTGCCTTCTGCGCGCTGAGGTCGGCTTCCGTCTGTATGCGTTCCTTCTCTGCCGCCTGGTAGACAAGGTTCCCGGTCCTGACCTTGGACGTGACGTCTTTTTCCTGCGCGGCGAGAAAATTGGTCGTCATCCGGATCTGTTTGCGCACGTCCTTGACCGGCAGGCTGTCTTCCTTGTACCTGACCAGAAGGTCCTGCTCCTTCAACCGAAGTTCCAGCATCTTCGATTTCGCATCGGTGATGATGTTTCCCTGCTCCGAGGACGCGAAGGCATTCCCGTCTTCCATCATCGCGCGGGACTGCGCCCTGAGCGATCTCAGCTTCTCTTGCAGCCCGCTGATGGCGTTCTCCGTCTCTTTGTAAGCGGTGTCCAATTTCATGCGCTGTTCGAGGATGAGCTTTCTCTGCTCATCGAGGGAGTAGACGGCCCGCGCCTGTTTGAACGTCTGAAGCGCATCTTCCGACGTTTTGAGCTTCCGACGGTAATCGGCGAGCTGCTCTTCGAGGAAGGAGGGCTTCGGGTCGCTGTAAACCTGGAGATGTTTCTCCTTGAAGTAGTCGAGCAGGAGGTCTACCGCCCTGGCCGCAAGGCGCGGGTCGTTGTGCTGAAAGCTGACGTCGATGACGTTCGATCTTTTGACCCCCTCCACCTTCAGTTTTTTGCCGAACTCGATTATCGCGACCTCTTTCGCCGTCACCCCTTTGGGGAATTTCTTCTCCGCCAGGTCGGGGTAGAGCTTCTCCATCCCGATGGCGGTGATCACCTTCTCCGCGAGGTCGCGGTCGGTGAGGATCTGTATCTCCGAGTTGATGGTTTCTTCATGATTTTGTTGATTGAGAGAGATGACCGGGGTCCTGTCCCTGCCAACCTCCGGCTGATAGAGGTACTCTCTTCCCAGCTTGATCAGCACGCTCGATCTCGCTTCATAGGTAGGGGTGGACAGGGCCAGGCCGATAATGACCATGCTGACGATGCCGAGAAAGACAGCTTCCATCTTCGTCCTGTGCTTGAAGAGGATCGTCAGGAAATCCCTGAGCGTTCCGGCCTGCTGCGCTGCGTCCCGTCTCTGTTCGGTCATGAAGGGCCTCCTACGGCGCTGCAACGTAATATCCGAAGCCGGGGCTGATGGGCAGGTTATTCTTGATGTACATCGTCATCCACTTGTTCACGTTGGCGATCGGAGATTTAGGCAAAAAGACGATGTCGGAGGGGAGGAGCAGGATATCCTGGCCCATATTCTTGCCGTTGACAATCTCTTCCAGGTTTATCGGGATGGCCATCGGCTCGTTGTTTTGACCGCGACGGATCAAGATTATCTCGTTAAGGCGAGCGGTGTCTTTACAGCCCCCCGCGAGGGCGATGCCCTGTATCACCGTCACCTGTCCGGTGAGGGGGAAGAGGCCCGGTTTATTCACCTCGCCGTCGACGTAGAACCTCTGCGCGGCGAACCCGCGAACGGAAACGGTTATCGCGGTCCGCTGGACGATCGGTTCGTAGCGCTCCCTGAGCAGCGAAGTAAGCGTCGAAGGGGTCATGTCGAGGACCGTCAGGTCACCGACGAGCTGAAGCGTTATGCAGCCGTCCGGACGGACAATCACCCTGTCGTTCAGCTCGGGGTTGTAGAAAAACCTGACATCCAGATCGTCGCCTGCCTGGATGCGGTACGCCGGTTGGGGAAAGGCGTTCGCCCGGACCCGTGAATCGCTCACCGGAACCGGGTTCACGACCATCGTGCCGCAGGACACCAGGAGCAGCACCGCGAGCATCATTGCAAAGACACGCATTATCGATCACCTCGTCAACAGGGAGAGTCTTGCCGCCTTGCCGCGGCGCGCCGTCTTTCGGATATCGAACCCGCGACCGGGGCCGCGATAACGCAGGCTACCGCCGTTCCGATTCCTGACCCAACCAGGCACTTCGGATGTTTTCGGCCATTTTTTTGCATGCCCGGACAACGCAGGCTACCGCCGTTCCGATTCCCGGGGTAACCCGACACGTCGGACATCCTGGGCCATTCTCTTTGCATGCGTTCTATTATTCGGCGGCTGGGCTGTCTCAGGAGCAGGATCAATCGTGGGGATTGTTTCCGAGACCCGTTGGCTTTCCGTCCCACCCTCGCGGGTGGTTTGGCGTTTCGTAAGAACATATTATACAATGTCTCACAATATGTCAAGTAAAATCCTGCGGGCTGTGACGCTGCAATACAACATGCTTTGACAAGCCTCATGGATCGCCCCGGAAGCGGGGCCGGACACGGCGTTTCTCTCCCGTGAGAGGCCACCTGCCTCCGTGCATCATTCCCGGTTTCATTCGTGATATGTGGTGCTATAATAATCGAAACGATCCAGGCCATCGGCAAGGGTGGACCAAAAAAGCTGTAGGAGGGACTGTGGATAATACGCAACCCTTACACGACGCCGTTCGGGATGGCGACCTGGAACAGGTGAAGGCATTGCTTGGTGAGAATCGCGATTTGGTATTCAGCAAGACCGACGACGGGTGGACGCCTTTGCACTGGGCGGCAGTTTATGCCCACGAGGACGTGGCGGCGTTGCTGCTTGCCTGCGGGGCCGAGGTCGACGCCAGGACCGACGAAGGCGCGACTTCTTTGCACTGGGCGGCAGAGAAAGGCCACAAGGAAATGGCGGCGTTGCTCCTGGCGAACGGGGCGGAGGTGAACGCCAAAACCAACAAGGGTTCCACGCCTCTGCACATAACGGCGTTTAATGCCTGCACGGACGTGGCGGCGCTGCTGATATCCAACAAAGCCGGCGTCAACGTCAGGACCGACGACGGCCGAACGCCTTTGCACTGGGCAGCAGAGAAAGGCCACGAGGAAGCGGCGGCGTTGCTCCTGACCAACGAGGCAGAGGTCGACGCGAGGACCAACGACGGCTGGACACCTCTGCACCGGGCCGCGGAGAAGGGCCACAGGGAGGTGGGGGAGCTGCTGCTGGCGAACGGGGCGGAAGTCAACGCCACGACCGACAAGGGTTCCACGCCTTTGCACTGGGCGGCGTTTAACGGCCGCAAGGACGTGGCGGAGCTGCTGCTGGCACACAAGGCGGAGGTCAACGCCAAGAACGACAACGGCTGGACACCTTTGCACGTGGCGGCGTACAGGGGCCACAAGAACGTGGCGGAGCTGCTGCGCCGGCACGGCGGCCACGCATAAGACGCACAAAACTCATCAAGCACCCTTATTCAGCAACCAGTCAAAAGGCCGCGAAACGGGGGGGACCAGACGGCCCCCGGACAGATCGTCGACAGACAGCACGAACCGGTTGGGACCCGAAAAGTGGGGAGCGCCAACATCGCCGTCTTCGGCATCTTTACGGACAGGCAGGCGGCGGAACAAGCTATTGATGCCCTGAAGACGGCCGGGTTCCGACTTCGGGGCCACCGACAGGCCGCTGCCCAGGGGAGAAGAATACAAGGAAAGATAGAAGTCGGGCAGCCCCTATCCGAAGACGCAAGAACGACCGGGGGAGCGCCACCAGTGGCGCTCCCCCGGTCGTCTGGTCCGTCGGAATGATCGTCTCCGTTTTCGCGAAAGGGCGACCTTCAGCGCCTCCCTCGCATCAGCCTGCCGATCACTAGGGGAGCGAAGATAGCGATGCCGATCACTAGGGGAATAATTGGGTACTCCTTTGCCGCCGCCTGCGCCTTCCTGGTGAATTCGACGGCGGTCCTGGCGGCTGAACTCGCCATCTGTCGCGGTTTTTCTACGGCCGCCTCCCGCACTTGCGCCAAGGCCCTGTTCTTGAGCGCCTCATAGGAGACACGGGCCCTGATCTCCCGGATCGTCTGCACGAGGTTTCCCTCGGCGTCCCTGACGTCCCGCCTGAGCGTATCGATGCCTTCTTCGGTGTCCGCCGCCGCTAAGCCAGTTTCTCTCGCAGCCATATTCCCTCCTCCTTGAGCATCTCCATCGTCTGTTTTGGCGCCCATTGTGTCTTCCCAAGCCTCCTGATCCCTATGAGGGCAACGCTCCCTCCCGCCGCGGACAGAAAGAGACCGACGATGAGGGCTGAGAGCCACGCGGGCAGGACAGAGGCGATGACGATGACGAGGGCGGCCGTGAGGGTGAGCAGTCCGACGACCATGCAGAAGACGCCTGCCAGCATAAGTATCATGTCGACTTTCAGCCACGCGATCCGCGCCCTGATTTCGGCGCGCATAAGGGCGAGGTCGGTCCTCACGATCCGTTTAGCCTCCGCGGAAAGGCGGGAGAACAGCTCCCCGAGCGAAATGTCCTTTATGTCCCAGTACATATCTCACCTCCACACATCTGCTTTCGCCCATCACCCATCCCCGCTAAAGGCCTGGGAACCGGCGTGGCTATAGGCCTAATCTGGCAACGACGTTTTGAACAGTCAAGTGGCCCCGTGCCATTGAGCGGCCTTTCCTTGACATAGCCGCCACGAGTATCCAGCTTTATTGAAGAGACCGATCTCGCAGAAGGTTGTTGCCTTCTTCGGTGCAATCATTGAAACCGTAAAAGGAGACCACACATGGAGATAAAGAAACGACTGCTCACGGGAATGGGGCTGGCGGTCATTTTGCCGGGCCTCTTGTTAATCGCCGGTTGCGCCGGTGAAAAGAAGCCGGTTTCGAGCCTGTCGAACGCGGACTACGCGATACGGAGGGCCCAGGATGCCAAGGCGAACGACTTCGCGCCGGCCGAGCTGCGGATGGCAGAGGAGAAACTGAGCCAGGCAAGGACAGCCGCCGAAAATGAAAAGTACAAGGACGCGCGCGAGCTTGCCGATGAAGCCAGGGCGGACGCCGAGGCCGCCGAGGCCAAGTCCAGGTCCGAGACGGCAAAGAAGGAATCCCAGGAGATGCAGGAAAGTGTAACTACCCTTCAGCGCAACGTCTCTCCACAACCGGCCCCGGCGCCGATGGCGCGGTAGAGAGGCGCGCGCGCTTCCGGAGATGCCCCAATAATCTCAAAAGGAGACTTGCGATGAGACAGACGAGAAGAATTCTTTACGCGGCAGGGCTCTGCGCGGTCATGATCGCGCTGGTTACGGCAACAGGATGCAGCACCCACACGGCCGCGCTCGACGACGCCCGCGCCTCGTACGCGCAGGCCGCGGGAAACCCGACCGTTGCCTCGAACGCTTCGGCGACCCTCCAGGAGGCCGACCGGTCCCTGCACAGGGCCGAAGACGCAGCGAACGCGAAGGACCAGGAACATTACGCGTACCTCAGCCAGAGGCAGACGCAACAGGCGGTCGACGAGGCGAACCAGAAAGCGGCGGAACAGCAGATGGCGCAGGCTGCCAGGGAGAGAGACCGGGTGCTCCTGGAGTCCCGCGACCAGCAGGTGGCGCAGGCCAATGCACAGGCGCAGCAGACCCAGATGGCAAAGGAACAAGCCGCGGAGGCGACCGGAGAGGCACAGATGGCGAAGCAGCAGGCGGCCGAGGCGACCGAAGAGGCCAGGCTAGCGAAAGAACAGCAGCAGCAGCTTGAGACCCAGCTCTCGGAAATGAGGGCCAAAGAGACGGACCGGGGCGTGATGCTCACCCTTGGCGACGTCATGTTCGAGACCGGGCGGGCCGCCCTTACGCCGGGGGCGATGCTCAACATAAACAAGCTGGCCGACATCCTCCAGCAGAACCCGAACGAAAAGGCGCTCATCGAGGGCCATACGGACAACACCGGGGATTCCATGCGCAACCAGCAATTGTCCGAGGACAGGGCAAATGCGGTGCGCGACGCGCTGGTCGCAAGGGGGGTAAGCCCCGACCGGATCACCGCGCGCGGCTTGGGGGGAAGATTTCCCTCGGTGACCAACAACACCGAAATGGGCAGGCAGCAGAACCGCCGGGTAGAAATCGTCGTCACGGGATAGACCGGGCGAATCGCAGGAAATAGAGGAGCCCTTCGGACAGCCTCAACGAAACTAGCTGTCCATAAAGATAAGGGGGAGTCTCCTCCCCCTTATCTTTATGGCATCGTTGGATCGCTCACTTTGCGGGCGGCGTCGGTTTCTCGGCCGACTCCGTTGTTTCCATCTTCTCCTTTCCTTTCATGAGCGGCTTCTTGATGCTGCTGGCCGTCAATACCCCGTCCTTTTCTTTGTAGCTTATTGTGACCTGATCGCCCACCTTGTACTTGCCCACCTTCTTGACGCCTGAGACGTCAAAGTTCTGCTCGCCCTTCGGGCCTTTCACCGTCATCATTTTCCCGTCGTTACTGACGACCTCGCCCGTCAACTTCACGGACTTTTCCGTCTTTGCCTTCTCTTGCGCGAACGCCGTGGTTACCAGTGCGAAGCCGATTAGAACTGCCACTAAGACCAATAAAGCTCTCTTCATTGTGTGTCACCTCCTTCCTTGTTGGATTGCGGTTTTCGGTATGCCGACGACCGGAATAGGCTCAGGCATGCCTCGCCAATGCTCTGCTATTTCATAAATTGATTATGCCGCCATACTTTGTCAAGCCGTGAAAGCGGTCTGTTGCGGGGCTGCCCGAACCGTTACGTCACAGGGCAGCCTCCCCATTGACATGTGCATGCGTCGTGGCAACATTTTCCCTATCGACGGAATCTTCAAACCGACCGGCCCCGGGGATAAGGCGCTTTGAGGATTCGCCGGACGGGGGAGACCCCGAATATTTACGTGTTGCCTGAAAGGCAAGGAGGTGCGCGATGAAGAAACATGTGGTGATCGGTCTTATCGGGTTGATGGTCTGCCTGCCTCTCCTGGCGGTCGACGCGGCAGCCCAGGGCGCAGGCGGCGCAGGCGGTGGCGCAGGCATGGGCGGCTCGTCAGGGATGGGAGCACAGCCGGGCATGGGCGCCGAGCAGGGCACGTCGAACATGGGTTCCCAGCCTGGTACGGGCACAAGCGGGTCCGGCTCGACCGGCAGCATGGGCGGCCCGGAGGGCACGTCCGGGACGGGCACGGGCAGTCCCACCGGCACCGGAACGTACGGCACGAGTCCCGACAGCGGCCGATAGAAACACGGCCACGGGCGGGTCCCGGCATCGGACCCGCCCTCCCGGAAGGCGTGTGTGTGGGGCGAGGACGACTTATAATCTATAAAAATGGGAAAAGCACCGAGAGGACGCCATGAGAAAGACCTTGCATCCCTGTCTTCTCGCCGGCTGATTTTGTCGGTCCAGGGCAGCATGCGATACATAACGCTCCTCGTTCTTGGGTCTCTGTGTGTGCTCCTGCACGCGGGATGCACCACTTCTTCCCTCCCCAACGTCCCCGCCATCACGCGCGACGTCAATCCTACCGCGCCTCAGATAGTCGGTGCAAAGGGTGAAATCGGCCCGGCACAGGCGCAAGCCATCCTTTCCCGTGAGCAGCAGGGGGCGCACGAGGAAGAGCTGATAAAAAAAACCGTCAGCCTGATGGAGTCCCTGAGCGGCTATCCGCTGACGGCGGGAAACAAGGTCACCCTCCTCATTGACGGTCCGGCTACCTACGAAGCCATGTTCAAGGCAATAGAGGCGGCGAAGGACCACGTCAACTTCGAGACATTCATTTTCAGCGACGATGAGGTCGGACAAAAATTCGCGAAACTTTTCATCAGGAAACAGGCCGAAGGGGTGCAGGTGAACCTCATATACGATTCCGTCGGCTCCCTGCATACACCGGCCGCTTTCTTTCAGCCCATGCGCGACGCCGGCGTGAAGGTGCTGGAATTCA